>JAJZIU010000011.1 GCA_021810455.1 Microcaldota archaeon | reverse complement strand
TTTTCATAAGTAAGCTTTCTAACTACGTTATCTATGGCGGCGATATGGTCCGCATCGAAAGCATGCCTAAGACCGAATGTGTAAGCTACTATCGAAAATCCCAATATCGCAACAGTAACTCTCGATGTGCTAAGTACATAAACCCATGTAAGTACATTAATCAAGAAAAGTAACAGAACTAAAAGGATCTTATCTTTTTTTAATAAGTTATTACTCATTCTTACACTTCCTGATATTTCTCAACGTTTAGCACAATTAAAAAGAGCACAGGGGTCAATAGCGCTTTTAATCCACGTGTAACACATCAGCAAATCTTATCTATTAGTCTGTTTATTTCCCTGGCCCTTTTCATGGTTATACTATAATCCCTCTCCCCTTTTTTCAGTTCGTCAAGTTTTATGAAGAACCATCCCTTGGCATTCATTCTCCATGCAACATAGGTTGGAAAGCATGTGTTCTTTTCCCACGTAGAAAGTTTATCGTATCCTTCCAAGTCTATACTTATTCTACTCTTTTTCCATGCTTTGCATTCAAATGATATGCACGTGCCGTTCTTTATCACTACTATGTCAGGAGCTATAGAATTAACTCCTGATCCAGCACTTCTTATTACGGAGTATCCTTTCTCATAGAATATGTTAAGCAGCTCACGTTCACTCCTGGCACCCTTACCATAACCGTACAACATGGCCACCTTGCAAAAGGTATATTAACCTAATTCTATATAATATATAGTATTAAATGAGTTGTACTTGGAGTGCATTTATATGATATATTCATCTATTAAAAATTGTTCAAATGGTTGCATCCTAAGCCACAGCTCTTCCTAGATGGTATTATTGGAACAGTCTGAAAAATCCTCAAAAAAGAGGAAAGTGCTCGAGCACTTGCTTTTTGAACTGAAAAGTGGTGCTGTTGTTGTAGAGGGTAAGCACGATGTGTCGACACTTGAAAAGTTCGGCATAACTTCTTTTACTTACGATCTAGTGTATAAGGGAGCGGAGCTAGGGTCCAGAGATGTATACATAATGACTGATACTGATAGACGTGGAGAAGAGAAAAAAGAGCGAATCTCAGACATTCTGTCTGAGCGTGGATATACTGTAGATTACACTACTGGTAAAAGATTACTCAATATGCTTAATGTTGCCTGCGTAGAGGAACTGTACATTCCTCTTACCAAGGCACTTGAGAATGGTGATAAGAATGGCAAAAACATACTTAGACATAGTAAAGTACATGGTTGAAGCTAAGTTCAACATAGACGGAACGGTTGACAAACCTGACATAATAGGCGCTGTTTTTGGACAGACTGAAGGTTTGCTTGGAAACGAGTTAGATCTTAGGGAACTCCAAAAGAGCGGAAAGATAGGAAGGATAGAGATAGATCTATCCCAAACAAACAACAAGAGTTTCGGCAAACTGTATCTTCCCGCATCGCTTGACAGGATTGAAACGTGCATCTTAGCAGCAGCTGTGGAATCTGTTGACAGGGTAGGGCCTTACGAGGCTCAGTTTTCTGTTGAGAAGGTAGAGGATACTCGATCTGAAAAGAGAAGAAAGATATTGGAAAGGGCAAAGGCGTTAGTAAAACAACTGCTTACCTCAGAAATACCCGACAGCAAGGAACTTTCCGAGATCGTGCAGTCAGATGTGCGTGCCGGTGAGATAACATCTTACGGCCCAGATCACATACCTGCAGGACCAGACATTGCAAAAAGCCCAGAGCTCATAGTTGTAGAAGGCAGGGCCGATGTTTTGAATCTATTAAGAAACGACATATCAAACTCAGTGGCAGTTGGCGGTGCTTCCGCAGTTCCAAAAACCATAATAAACCTCTGCAGAGAAAAGGAAGTCACTGTTTTCCTCGATGGAGACAGGGGTGGCGATATGATATTGCGAAACCTTACGAGCGTTGCTGACATCGATTTCGTAGCAAGGGCTCCTGATGGCAAAGAGGTTGAAGATCTTACGAGAAAGGAAATAATAAAGGCCATCAGAACAAAGGTGCCACTTGATCAATACCAATCTATGAGATCTAGGCATCAACGTTATGAACAGCGCGAGGAGAGACCTATGCAGCATACTCATGTTGAACATGAACAACCACAAGTTGAAAACATACAGCATGAATCTGTTGTGGAACAGAACGAGCAACAATCGCAAAGGAACGTGCCTAGTTCTGGAATAAATGACATATCAAATGGAGATGTAATAGAGAAGATAGAACCAGAAAGATATGTACCTTCTACTACACAGCCCAAACCTGCGCTAGAATCTATGGTTTTTACAGAACTATCTAATGGTTTGGATCAACTATCCGGAACACTAAGGAGCAGGCTTTACGATTCTACTGGCAACGTTGTGAGCGAGATACCAATAAGAGATCTGCTTGCAGCAATCCAAAGCTCTAGCAATGTGTACGCCATAGTTCTTGATGGCGTAATAACTCAGAGACTCATAGAACTCGCGGTACAAAAAGGTATAAAGGCAATCTATGGATTAAGGGCAAATCCAATGCCAAAGAAACACACTAACATAATACTGTATACTAAGGAAGGCAGCGTATGACTAAAATCATATGGTTATTCCAAACTCTGCTTTGACAAACATTGCCAAAAGTATTGTTACGAATGCAGCTCCGAGCGATATGACGAGCATCTCGAAGGCTCTTTTTCTTACGCTAGTACCACTTATTGTTGCAATGATGTATGAAGCTATGAAAAGTACTATGCTAACGGTGGTTATTGCCGCTATTATGCCATCAAATCCGGAAAGCCATACGAATGGCAATATAGGAACCAACGATCCGAAGAAATAAAATACCCCTGTGTAGAGCGCAGCTCTTTTTGGAACCTCTTCATCATTCCCTTCTTCAGATTCCTCAACCAAACCGTGGGATTTTGAAGATAAGTACGCACCGGCAGCCATTGACAGCGTACCTGATATTCCTATTATCACCCCAGTTATTACTACTATAATGCCTGTCTCGGCAAGCACTGCCAAACCTGCTACTGCAGCCAGTATCTCAACTAAGCCATCATTCAAACCTAAAACCATAGATCTTATGTATCCAACTCCTTTCTCGTATTTCTTTATACTTCTTGATATGTATTTTTCCGTAGCAAGTTCCTCACCTATCATTTTTTTAATGTATTCCATGTCTTTTTTAGATGCTCCTGCTTTGGTTGCAAGTTTACTGTATTCTGTAAGCGCTGCATGCTCATTACTACTCAATAATTTAGATACAAAGGCAACTCCGACCAACTTTCTAGAAATGATATAACCATACACCATGAGTTTTATTAACGCAGGTTGTCTTGGTTCACCTCCATCAAGGATCTTTTTCCATATGGAAACGTGTTTGCTTTCTGTGTTTGCAAGTCTCTGCAACACTCTTTTCAAGTTTCTGTCTTTCTCGACACTCGCTAATCTAGTATAAACTTCGGCATCTAACAACTCTTTGATAAACAAGCGTCTCTCAATTTTCCTAAGCTCTTCTCTACTCATCTAACCACATTTTTATACATATCAATGCTTATAGCATTATGCCAGAGAATGAGATGCATGGTGGTAGCGATTGCCACAAGTATGTTAACAAATTGATAAAATCGAATAAGGAGTTGCTCGTGATATCCCCTTACATCGATGGCTACTATGCAAACCTGCTAACAAAAAGAAGAAAAAAAACATACGTAATATCGTCATCTATGAGTCAACCCGCATCGAAAATGATGAATGGATACAGATCAACAAAACCAATAATATTCCTGATACTGTTTCTTTTGGCGTTAAACTACTTGGTGTATCTGGTAAGTGATTTCTTTCCCGTTATACTCATAGCATCTATAATGTTGATTTATATGACACTATTGCTAACAAGAACAAAAAAAGGCAAAGTGAACGTAAAAACTCCAAAAAGATTCGTACATGCCAAGGTTTACATATCCGATAATGTCGCAATTGTTGGTTCTGCAAATCTCACTCAAAGAGGAATGTACAGTAATATCGAACACATCGATATAATTCGCGACAACTCGGAGATCAACAAACTTAGGAAAATGTTCTGGGAAATGTGGGATAATTCCTAAACGTCAATCAAAAGAGATCTCTATAGGCCCAGAATAACTAAATTCTGGTGCCTTTATGTACAATCTTATCATGTAACTATCCTTCACATCTACCCTGAATGGCAATTTTGGCTGAACTTCATATATGCTGAACGGAGTGCTTATTCCAACTGATTTTACTTCAGAACCATAACTTAATATTTTGTAGGCTTGTAAGTCTCTTCTCAGTATCTGGCCTTTTCTAACCTTCATGCTTTCAGTAGAATTCTCAAGTTCGTAGGATTTGCTACCGTTCTTCAAGGTTATCTTCTCCACATTAACAACTACTCCTTCTTCATCAGTATCAAATTTCAGGTACATGGGGCCTTCATAATTTCCTTCAGGACCTTTTGCAGTTATATCAAATACCATTTTTGATAGGTAAGCTACGCTCACCGGAAGTTTTGGCTTCACATCTATAACCTGGAATGGTTGTTCTGCCACTATGGAAGTTATCCTGATATCCTGCCCCCGTACTCCATCGGGAAGCAAACCACTTCCTACCTTGTTCTGAAAAGGCACACTGAGCTTGAACGTACTCGTATCAAACTCCGAGCCCTTGATTCCGTGAGTTTCTCCACCCATCTTTATGTTTAGATTTGTTATTCTTAAGGTGTGCTTATTGCCTTTTTTCTTGAATATGCTGAACAATAAATCACACTAAGAATACCTTTATAAGCATATAAAACATTTTGTTATTCATGGTGGATACTATGTTGAAGGAAAGAGATAAAGCCCCGGAATTTTCTCTACAAGGATCAGACGGTAAAACGCACACACTTACTGAGTTTAGTGGTAAATATCTGGTATTGTATTTTTATCCAAAGGATGATACTCCCGGATGTACGACGGAAGCCAAATGTTTTAATGGGAGTATGGGTGCCATAAAAGCCGCAGGAGCAGAAGTTGTAGGAGTAAGTTCTGATAATCTCGAATCTCATGGGAAATTTAGTTCAAAATATGGATTGAGTTTTCTACTACTTTCTGATCCACATCACGAGGTGATAAAGAAGTATGATGCGTATGGGGATCGTGGTGTTTTCGGTAAAGGCACACTGCGAAAAACATTCGTAATAGATGGCAACGGAATCATAGTCAGGATCTTCGACAAAGTAAAACCAGATGGGCATGATAAGCAGGTTCTGGAATTCATAAATTCACAAAAAGGTTGAAGAATATGAAAACATCTCACGAAACACTAGGGACAAACATTGTACCTATTCATTATTCGATCCTGATCGAGCCAGATTTTTCAACATTCGAATTCGATGGAACTGTTGATATAAATACGAGAATATCCAAAAAAACCAATAAAATAACACTGAATGCTTCTGAACTTTCTATTGATTGTGCATTAGTAATCAGCAAAAACAAAAAGCAAGAAGCAAAAGTTACGATGGATATGAAAAAAGAACGTGCAGAACTTTCGTTACCACAACCTGTTTCTGGAGAAGTCGCTATAAAAATAACATTTAAGGGTAAAAATACTGACAGTTTAAATGGGTTTTATAGAAGTAAATATTCAGTTGATGGCAAAGATCAATACATTCTCACAACGCAATTTGAGGCTGCATCTGCAAGAAAGGCGTTTCCATGTTTCGACGAACCATCCTTCAAAGCCACATTCGATCTATCGCTTCTTGTAGATAAAAAACTAGAATGCGTATCAAACATGCCTATAAAAACAGAATCAATAGAGGATGGCAAAAAGCGCGTAACATTTCTAACAACTCCCAAAATGTCTACATATTTGCTATACATAGGTGTTGGGATGTTCGACAGATTGACCGGATCTATTGGCTCAACTAAACTAAGTGTTATAACCACGAAGGGCAAGGCTAAATATGCAAAACTTCCGTTTGAGTACGCCAAAAAACTTCTACCTTTTTATGAAAAATATCTAGGCATGCGCTATCCACTTAAAAAACTAGATCTAATTGCTGTTCCTGACTTTGCTGCAGGCGCAATGGAAAACTGGGGAGCAATAACGTTCAGAGAAACCGATCTGCTTGGAGACTCAAAATCTGCAGTGTTATCAAAACAAAGGATAGCGAGTGTTATAGCCCATGAGATGGCGCATCAATGGTTCGGAGACCTTGTAACCATGTCCTGGTGGGATGATCTTTGGCTGAATGAAAGTTTTGCAACATTTATGGGAGACAAAGCGGTAAATTCAACATTCCCAGAATGGAACACACACGAACAGTATCTGAGCGACATGATTGATACCGCACTTTCTGCTGATCAACTCGCCAATACACACCCTATAAGCGTAACTGTTAACACGCCTGCTGAAATAGATCAGGTATTCGATGAAATAAGTTATGAAAAAGGAGGATCAGTACTCAACATGCTTGAGAGTTATGTTGGTAAAGAAGCTTTCAGGAGAGGCCTGCGTAACTACCTGAATAAACACGCTTACTCCAACGCGCTCAAACAAGATCTTTGGAATGCAATAGCAAACGCAACTTCAGGATCATCAAACTCAACAATAACACAGCTAATAAGTTCATGGATAGACCAGCCTGGATATCCTCTTGTAACTGTTACTGAAGAAAACAACACTCTACTGTTAAAACAGAAAAGATTCATGCTTTCAGGAAAAACCGAGAGAGAAAAGTGGATAATTCCAATAAATTATAAAACTGTTTCCAATGGTAAGGACTCAAAACTTATCATGAAAGATCAAACTCAGAAACTTTGCAAAAAGATGAGATGGGTAAAACTAAATTATGGTCAGAGTGCGCCATATCGTGTAGCATATCCGCAAGATATGCTTGATGCGTTGGGCGAAAGGATACGTTCTGGTGAAATGGAGAACATGGATTCGTGGGGTATAGAAAATGACTTGTTCGCACTTGCACGTGGATCGCGACTTCCATTGACAGACTATCTTGATTTTGTTAACAATTACTGTTTTGCATCTAGATATCCTTTAAACATAAGTGTTTTGTCACACATCCGTGGCGTATACTCGCGATTGTATCCTTATAATAATGAACTTAAGAAAAAATCAAAAGAGTTGCTTCGCAGCTACAGTAGCGAAATAATAAAACAAGTTGGGTGGGCAAGAAACAAGAATGAGAACAACATTACTACCATAACCCGAAGTGCTGCAATAAGTGCTTCTGGAATTTCTGAAGATCCATCAACTTTGAAAAAGGCTGAAAGCTACTTCAAATTAATAAAGTCAGGTAATGATGTTGATTCTAACATACGCGGTACTGTATATGGTATAATGGCATGGAATGGTAATTCCGATACGCTTTCATATTTCAAGGATAGATACATAGATGAGGAAGTCCCCGAAGAGAAAAGGCGGCTTCTAGGGGCTATGGGAATGTTCAAGAATGAGGATCTTGTACTCAAATCTCTTGATTTTTCAATGTCCAATGAGGTACGCTACCAAGATTCCTACCTTATACCTGCACTTGTATCTATGAACCCTTCTGGAAGACGGATTATGTGGGTATGGACAAAGAAAAACTGGCCAAGACTCCTAAGGATGCATAGCGTAGGAACACATATGATAGGCAGATACGTGGACAACTTGGCTTCTGAAGCTAACAAAAAAACAATAACCGATATGAAGTCTTTCTTCAAGGGCAAGAACTTCAGGGACGATATAAGGATACCGTTGTCACAGGCAATCGAGCTGATAGGTATAAATGCCAGATTCTTGGAATATAATGGTGTAATGTGATGCTTTGCAGTTCCTTTTTCGTTTTGAGAATCCTAGACCACATCAGTTGCAGATGATGGATGACATATACTCTGCACTTTCGGATAATAAAAGCATACTTGTCAATGCGCCTACAGGCACTGGCAAAACTGACGCTGCTGTGGCTGCTGCGTTAACATACGCGAAGAAAAATGGACTAGACGTGATGTTTCTCACTCCAAAAACCTCGCAACACAAGATAGTCATAGAATCCTTACTCGGAATAAACAAAAGATTCGGCATAAATCTCAAGTATGTTGATGTTGTTGGAAAAAGAAACTTATGCGTAAATGCTCACGTAAACAACTTGGAAGGTGAAACATTTTATAAAAAATGCGAGGATCTTGTAAAAAACAAAAAGTGCATGTTTTACACAAATTCTAAAGACACAGATTCCGTAGCAAAGTTGCTTAACCAATCCCTTTTGGGGCATAACGCGCTTTTTGATGAAGCTCATAAAAAGGGCATCTGTGCTTATGAAGCAGTAACTGCTCTGGCAAAAGATTCCAGAGTCATAATAGCAGACTACGCCCATATCCTAAATCCATATGTGCGTGAATCTTTTCTTAAAAAAATATCCCACAACCTTGAAAATACTATTTTGATATGGGATGAGGCACACAACATAGTTAATGCAGCAAGTTCGTATTTGAGTACCTCTATAAGCACGAGAAGCATAGAACGTGGTGCTGCTGAACTTCAAACAATAAATAGTAGCATGGACATAGGCTATATCGCATTTGTTCTTGAAGAAATAGCAAAAAGAAAGCTTATAGACGACATGACCGAAGCTTTCATAGAACCTATCGATCTTCCAAGAACTCTAACAGAAAATATAAACAAAGTCGCAGAGGACTTGGAGAAAGCATCTCTTGAATACATATCAAAAACAGATTCGAAACGTTCCTCCTTAATACACGTAGCCAATTTCCTTAGAAGCTTACAGAGCAAAGACGAATCTACAGTGTGGATAATCTCTCGACATATAAACGGCATTAAGGTGGCGATAACTTCTTTGTATCCATCAAAATCAATAGACGTAGTAAACGGCGCATATGCAAATATTTTTATGAGTGGCACACTGATGCCATTGGGCATGTACAAAGAATTGTTTGGTGTTGAAGATTCTAACTCCGTGAGTTACGCGTCACCATTTCCAAAGGAGAACAAATTAAGTTTGATCGATCAAGACACATCAACGAAATATGAAGATAGATCCAATGAATCATATTCAAAAATGGCTGAAAAGATAGAACTCATAAAAGCTCACACTATCGGAAATGTTGTTGTCTTCTTTCCTAGCTTTAGTGTTCTGAAAGGAGTTTATAGGAACATGCATAGAACCGTCGAATATCTACAAAGAAGTGAGATGAAAAGCTTTGAGATTGAAAAACTTCTGTCAGAATTCAAGGGTAGTGACGACTCTCTACTATTCGCTGTCATGGGGGGAAGTCTAAGTGAAGGTATAGATTACAAAAACAACATAATAAAGGGCATAATAATAGTTGGTATACCTCTTGAAAAACCAAATCTTGAACTTAACGCTAGAATAGAATATATGAATAAGAAGTTCGGTAAAGGGAGCGAGTACGCTTATATAATTCCCGGAGTTGTCAAGGCTGTTCAAGCGGCTGGGCGTGCCATAAGAGATGGAAAAGATAAAGCGTTTGTGCTCTTGATGGATAAAAGATACGGCTGGAGAATGTACAGATCAATAATAAACAATTTCATAGAAATCTCTGATGAAAAAGACTATCTGACTGCAATAAAACACTTCAATGAAGGTAGATCCGGAACTCTTCATAATGAAAATAAATCAATGCTATAACAATGAAAATATAAAGATGGTTTCGTAGAACTATTTGTGGTTTCAATGGAAAGTCTTTCTGTAATAATAATGTCAAAGGATGATCACCAGAAAGTCATTGGTCTGATACGCCACATATACAACCTTTGCAGTGAGATAGTAATATTAGATTCCAGTAACTCAAAAAATAGGAAGATCCTTGATAAAGAATGTAAAGATTTCAAAAAAGTAAAAATACAGTATGTAATACCTGTAGGATATGCTGATCCTTTTTTTATGTATGGCATAAGCAAATGCACTAACAAGTGGGTCCTGCTTCTTGGAAGTGATGAAAGATTATCAAAATCCTTTAGAGACAATATTCACAACTTTATAAATACAAAAGAGTATGACGCTTTCGCTTTTAAACGCCACGAAGAAGCAGGGGCTACTGCTGGCTCGGGACTCGAAACCTGGCAAATAAGGCTTTTCAAGAAAGGAAAAGCAACATTCAAGGGGATAATACATGAGCAACCAACGATATCTGGAAAAACGTTACGTGTAGAAGACAAAAACGTATACATAGATCACGTGTATCATCTTAGGGGAACTGCAGGGCTCATGTACGGGAAAATGGAAAGATTTGAAAGACTATCTTATAAATTGTTCAATCAAAAATTCATGGAATTTTTATACAAATTGGAAATGCCTAAGGAAGAAATCGGAACAACTATTCACGGTCATTTACTATATAGTCTATTACGTTTTTATGAAATTATAAAATTAAAAGATCTTGATGAAGAAATAAGCAATTTTGATTATTATATTCTATACACATTACGCGATCTTGCTTATTCTATCAAAAGAAGAAAATTAAGAGATGCGATTCAAGTTTTCGGAAACGAAAGAAAAAGAATAGCCGTTATAAATGGATGGAAAAAATCTCCCCTAAGCTCGGAAGAGTTCGGTATATCAATAATAATACACGATATAGGGATCACACGTTTCTTAAATTTAGATAGGGAAAATACTGTTTCTATGCTGAATCACAAATACGGTGATAAATCCGGAGTTGATTTATTGATAAAACTGCTTCGTGATAAGTATAAAAAAAGCAAAAGAACTTTTAAACAGAGTGAATAAAGAGATAAATGCCACTACTTCTATAAATCGCAGGATTATTCACCAAACATGTAACAACTTCTAGCATAAAGCCTCTTTTGTAGAAAAGATTTAAATACAATCCCCAAACTTGTATATGCTTGCGTGTAAGCATGTCATTAAAAGGTTCACTATCAACCCTTTTACTAACCAAATCCACCATTTGGATAACGATAGCATATACTATACTCATGCAATATTTTTGCACGTTGCAATTTTTTATACTCTAATCGATTGCCACAGACCTCTTCTGATTCTTTTTCGGTCTGTGGCGATACACATCACCATGTTTAATCAAATGTGATTTTATCAAATCAAAAAATGTGATACAAATGAAGAATGTAACTAAAAACAACAGTGAAAAACTTCCAGACCATCAGCGGAATCGTATAGATGGACTTCTACTGGCAATCGGTATAGAAGACAAAACTAAGCGACATGAGATAGTTGGGAAATTAACCCCTCAACAACTTTCCGCATTAGATATTATACGTGCAAGGGACATAGCTCCATCTCACATACTGGCACTTGATGTTATTGGCAAACACAATCTGACCAGGGAGCAAATAAATGATTTGGACAAAACCATATACAGGTCATCCTGGACATTTGAACAGGAACAACTCGGCCTGTGGCTGCGAAGTATGGGTGTCGAAAGAGAAGGAATCAACAAAATAGTCAACAGCAACTCTGAAATAAGATCTGAAACTGTAAAATTATTAAGTAGCGTTTTTGCACCTAATTCGTTATCCAGTCTTCCAAAAATATTCGATTTGGTGAATCTTGTTAGAGACAGACACAACAATGGTGAAGGGGTATCTGCATGGATGGGTTTTGGAGTCAGTGCAAACAAACCACCACTACCCCAACCTCTAGCACCTGTTCGTGACCTCATATCTTTAGATGATTGGATTAGACTCCAATCTTTCTTACATAAACCTGCAAAAGCCCTAGCTGTGGTTGACGATTATCTTGCACCAACTCATAATGGCATATCTGCCTCTGAGGTAAAGGCACATGCCCGCGAAAAAAAAGCAATGATTCAAGCATTCAATACATTATACAATGGGAACATACATACTGCAACCATAAGTGAACTCATAGAACATTACGGTTACAGATGGACCAATATGGAAAAAGTAGTTAGGAAACTAGTTGATAAAAACACGGGTTTTATTGCCAGATTGCGTGACGCAATACCTGATGAATTTAGGCCCAGTGATCCTATAGGATATGGGATTGGAGAAGTGGTACTAACCCTTCTTCTTGCAGAAGACGGTTACTACATGAAGTTTGGACACAAAGGCGAATCAAATTATGATTCTGTATCAGATGGTATAAGCAGATCCAAACTTCCTAAATTATCTAAAGATGGTCAGCAATTGACTGAAGAGGTAACATTCAAGAGATCCGTTAATGTTGATGGTAAAAAAGTTACAATAGACGAAGTAAAGGTAGTACCATCTACATACTCGACATACGTTTTTGGAATTCACTTCCAGAATCCTCCTACATTTGCACCATTAGTTGATAGTGGAGAGGAGCACGAGTGGATACCACGATCTGTATCATACAGGATTGCTGGCCACGAAGATGAAATCCTTACACTGCACAACAATTCTGAAGATATCTGTCGTTTAATAAGTGCATCTCAAGGCAATGATGCACCTAAATTATTTTGGAATACAATCCTGGAAAGGCTCGGAGGTAGGATGTATGATGGCGATCTGGCAAAGGGACTCTCTAAACTTGTGAGAGGATTGAAAACAGAGACTGAAAATCAGATAAATAAATAATATTTGAGGTAAGTAACATGTACAAAACACCTATTCGCGATACAAGAATATTACGGGATTCGGTTAGGAAAAACGAAAGCACAAGCCAAATGTTTGGCTTGTCAAGAATCCAAATCAGAGATTACAACTCTGTAGTCGATGCAAAAAGTATGGAAACTCAACAACACAAACATCAAGCATCAACTGATAGCAAGATTATACCTGTTGGTGCTGAATTGGAGCTACTACTCGAGAAAGATGGCAAACCGATGAGCTGGGCTGATTGGAAAAAACTTATGCCTGTTATTGATCGTTTAACTTCTAATATGGCTCAACCTAAGATTGATACTCTAACAAACGAGCTGCTTGGTTTTGAGGTAAATGGATTGGGAGTACTCACATGCGATTCAAGTGCCTCACAAGCAGAACTAGCTGCAGACCCAAAGTCCAATAAAAAAGAATTATTGGAAGCGTTAGAAAATCTTTATAATATACTTGACTCCGCACTTAGTGAGATAGGTGCAAATATACGATGGGGATCACAATATCCTGGGAGAATATCCGAAGAAGATTACAAAAAAAGAGTTGCTAGTAAGGGCGTTTATGCTGTTCTTAGAAAAGTTTGGGGATGGAAACATCATGAGATGCATCTATCCGCAGCATTTCAACCGGCTGTTGACATAGAACCTGAAAATGCTGCTGCTTATCTTAATTCCATATACGCTACATCTCCTCTTGCTATTATGTGGTTTGGGGGTAGTTCTCCTTCAAAAGGAAACGAAGAGTGTGTCTACTACGAGTACAGAATGCACGGTTGGACTCGAATGCTTACAAACTCCAAAGAAGACAAAGCAATCATAGGGGTCAAACGCTTCGAAGATAGCAAAGATTATCTAGATTCACTATTGAAACTCAAAGCCCGGGTGATAGCACTGTCTCATGATTACAAGACAGGATCGCTGGCATTTTTTGCCCCAAATGTAACAGGTTATGATGTCTTAAACGGTACAACTGCAAGTCTGATAACAGGAATACTAGATTTGAAAAACGATAAGGTGTCTACAGAAGAAATCCAAGTCTCGGGTATCAATCTTCTAAACCAAATGGATTGGTGGGCCTTTTGGGATGCAAGATGGCGCTTTAAGATTAATGAGGATGGCAGCTATGCTAAAAGTTACATTGAGGTGAGAAATATGGGCACATCAGATTCTTATGGTAAATTGGAACCCATCCTTGACTTTTTCATCGCTTTAAGACACAACTACGACAAAGTAAATGAGATGGCAACTTCCTTTGGGATATGGTCAAATATAAGTGATGCAAGGGAATCTGCGATAAGATATGGTACTGTTCCTGCAAATCACATTGAGTTTCTAAAGTATCTTACAGAATCCGGGATTATGCCTAGAGATAGTTTGCATTCTGCAAAACACATCTGACTACAAATCATTCTAAGTGTATGAGCTTCATTATGTTACTGCAAAGTATTTTTTCCTTATCTCTATCAGCCAATCCTGACTTCTTTATTTTAAGCAGTTCTATTTCCTGATCAGAATATGGGATATCTGATCCGAATATCAATTTATCACTTCCTACCCTGCCTGCAATTACCTTTATGGTGTAATTGGACGACATAACTGAAGTCTCAAGATACAGGTTTCTATACTTCTCCACTCTGCTTATCGCTTCAGGAGACATATTTGCAAAGTGTCCTAATATTATATTCATTCCTGGAAAATCTTCAGCTAATCCTGCAATTCTATCTGGATCGGAATTAACAATATTCTCTTTTCTCGTATGGAAAATGATGGGCAAACTCATTGATTCTATCACTTCATAGATCTGGTAAAACTTCTTATCAAGAGGATCAAATGATTGGCTTCTAGGATGCAATTTAACTCCATAAAATCTGTAAGTTTTTAATACCTCTTCAATTTTCGTTGCTGAGATCAATTTCGGATCAAAGCGAAGAAAAGGCAAAATATCTTCATCAGAAATCTTGGCTATGTTTATGCTAGCTTCCAAAAGATCTTCTTCAACATCGAACGGGAATAAAATTGACTTATCTATGCCATAGGTCTTCATACTTTTCTTAAGTTCGTCTATGGTGAGTTTAGTTCCATCCTTGTCTACTCCGTTTGCATGACAGTGTGCATCAATTATCATATTCTTATCTCGCGTTAATATTGTTAAATATGACTACTTATAATTAACATATTAATCTTTTCTCCAAGAAATTCTCGATACGCCTGTGTAGTTTATACAATAAATTTAAATAAAGAATTGATCAACTTCTTATGAATACAAAACCCCAAATCACGACTATTGGTTGTTCTATGCAAACGATAGAAAATCTTCTTCATGAGAAAGTAAAAATAGATGGCATAAACATCTATGCGTTAGAGTTGCCGATGAAAAAACCTTTCAGAATCAGCGTTGGCGAAATAACACGAAAACCTCTTCTCATACTTGAAATTTTATCAGATGGATCGAGTGGCTATGGCGAAGTTGCAGCACTTCCAGAGCCAATATATTCAGCAGAGGATGTTGAAACTGCAAAAAGAATGCTCACTCTCCTCACGCCCAAATTGATGAAAAACGGCAATGTGTGTTATGAAGATATACTCAGTGTGTTATCGCAATATCGTGGGCATAATATGGCCAAAGCTGCTATAGATTACGCTTTTTGGTACCTCCTTTCAAAGAAATTTGATTTCCCTCTTCTTTCTATAACAAACCCTTCAAAAACAACTTTCGAAGTTCAAGAAAGTGTTCCAATACTTCCAAAAGAAAAAGTTTCAGAATGGATCGAAGACGCTTATTCCAGAGGAATCAAATCAATCAAAATAAAAATACAACCAGGGCATAGTTGGGAAATTGTTAAATTCGTAAAGGATACACTAAATCCCGATTTTATCTCCGTAGACGCTAATGGGAGTTTCAATCCTCGAAATTCAAACCACCTTATAGAACTTAATAAAACTGCAGAATATGTGGATGAAATAGAGCAACCTTTCAGGCCAAAAAATCTGTATGCACATGTAAAATTTTTGAATGATATAAATTCAGTAGTTTCATTAGATGAAAGCATTGAAAATCTTGACGATGCTGTAGAGTATGCCGAGCTTTCAAATTCAAAAGGTGTTATAAACATAAAACCGCCAAGAGTTGGTGGATTGTATAATTCCTGGATTATGGCAAACGAAATGCGCAATGTTGGTGTTGATTGTTTTGTAGGGGGATTACTTGAAACATCTCTGGGAAGAGAATTTAATATGGCTATAGCTGGCATGAAGAACGTTTCAGAAAAATACACTTCTGACTTCTCTCCTCCATCGGATTTCTATAAAGATGATATTACCTATACTAGCTTCGATATAAAAGACGGACATGTCAAAATACCTGAAAGCAGAAATGTACCTTTCGAAGTAGACAAACAAAAATTAGCAAAATACGAAAAACCGCTAAGTGCTATTGCATAAATTCCTTACGATCTAAGTGCCACTGTATCTCCCGTGTGGTGATTTGGACAAAATCAAAAATTTTGCAAATGTACTGAAATCTCTGCCTATCCATTCTGCACCAGCCTTTCTTAATTGCCAAAACGTTCCATCACCACTGGTGACTCCGACAGGCATAACCTGTGCCGCTATTGCTTCCAGTATATCCTCACTTGTATCTCCAACATACGCAGAATTCTCTATCCTAACACCAGTCCTCTTTATCGCTTTAAGTAATTTCCCCAACTCCTGCCTTTCTGCTAATAAATCCTCACGTGCTATTATTGTAATATTTTTATCACACATTCCTAGTTTTTTGAAATCTTCTATAACAGTGTCTCTCTTTGCATCTGACACGAATGAAACAGTTACATTGGCATTTCTCAAGTTTTCAGTGGCCCTTCCAATATTGCCTATCAGCTCTATTGAACTCTTATACTCAAAACTGAAAAAAGGTACATAAACTTCATTGTAGAGTGCGGTTAGCTTCTTGCTATCCTCCAAAGATATTGTCTCTTTTGCAATCTTAATAACCATATCTGATGCGTTTCTATTTTCCACAATTTTTGCAGCATCCAATCCTCTTTTCGATATAGCTAAAGCTGCACGCAAAAAATCTATGTCTTCTTCGAGACCTTCCAATCTTCTCAATTTCCAGTCAATTCTTTGACTTACCCTATACGTACTTCCAAATGCTTCTACAATCCTTCTTGTTGCTTCGCCTGCGTTGTTATTCTTCCGTACACTAACTCCTTCTATGTCAGATATGATAGCTGATATCCTACTAAAACGATTCATGGTGTTGTTCATTCTGCCCCACTTTCGAAAGCATAAACTGTAAGATTAAACCGTCATATTACTCTGTTATTTTTACATATAAAAGGGTTTTTACAAAAGTTTTTATATAGACCTATAAATACGGCATTCTGATCAGGAACCATCTCCCATGACAACTTATATATATCATCAAATTCAGAACAATAATTGTATTCCATGGCAACCATGATTTATTCGAAGAGCAGTAGGAACGCTACAACAAAAGCCCTAAAAAATAGAGAAGCTATATGTTTCGATAAGGATGGCGTCCTTGTAGATATATCCGAATTAACTCTCCATAATCGTAAAAAAGGCTTTGAATATGTAGGTCGCGAATTCGCATATGATGCTGATACACTGTACAAACTGGGTGGAATAGGCGATAAATACAATGGTGGTCTGCATCCTATAGTTTCCATATTGGCATTCGAAAGATGGCATAAGAAAAATGGCGGTACGGCAGAATCTATGTCAAATGTTTTCAGAAAACTAATAACATCGCAAAATGCGTCTGAAAAACTTGATGAGATAACTACTATGTATCAGGCTGATGGTGATTTGGAACTTGCAAGAAAAATATATTGGTGGGACAATGGCAAATTCTTTACTTCTGATGAATCTGCATCATACGTAAAGCCAATCGAAGGATCAAAAACTGCCTTGTTACAGATACACGAAATACTTCGTGGAAATGTGGCAATTGTAACAAATGCTCCTGTGAGAACTGCAGTTATAAGGGATCTTCTCGTTGCAGGCTTTAGTGAATCAGACATATCCAAACTCACGATAATCTGTGATGCAAAAAAACCATCCCCAGAAAAGATAAATTCCACACTTAAAAATTTCGGTGTAAATCCTACAAAAGCCGCTTATGTTGGCGATGCGACAATAGATACCATGGCAGCAAGAAATGCAGGAGTATTCTCTACCATGGTGCTTAGCGGTATGGGTACTCTTGAGGTTTTAAGAAGAGAAAAACCCGATGTTATACTCCAAAATGTAAAAAGTCTAAGTGAAATTCTCAGAGCTTAAAGATGTTTAAATGATAAAAACAAGAAATGTGAAGTTCAGGGATGCGAAGTCAAGAGAGATGTTTAACGAAAGAAAAGTAATATGTTTCGATAAGGATGGCGTCCTTGTAGATATATCTGAATTAACTTATTTTAATAGAAGAAATGCATTTGAACACATAGGACGCGAATTTCCATACGATTCCGAAACAATATACAAACTTGGTGGAATAAGTGCAAGATACAATTCAGGAATGCAGCAGATACTCGCCATCATGGCGTTCGAACGATGGCATGAGGGCCATTCATACACGAATGCAAAGGTAAAAGACACTCTTCGAAAGTTAATTTTATCTCCTGATGCATCAAGCACTCTGGATATGATAGTTTCAAAGTACCAAACCAACGAAGACACTGAAAAAGCAAAAGTAGCATATGCATGGCACGGGAAGAAAATGCTCACTATCGAAGAAGCTTCAATGTACATAAAACCTATAAAAGGATCCAGAGATGCTATTTTTAATATAAAAGAACTAATGAAAGGAAATGTTGCAATAATAACCAACACACCATCAATCGAAATTGTAACCAGGGATCTTCTGCTTGCCGGATTCTCCAGAAATGATATAAACTCACTTAGGATAATCACCAATGCAAAAAAACCATCCCCAGAGCGTGTAAAAGAAACATTGGAAAATTTCAAAACAAATCCAACAGAAGCGGCCTACGTTGGCGATTCTGTGATAGACTCGAGAACTGCAAGAAATTCTGGAGTGCTTTCAGTACTGGTACTTAGTGGGATGGGTACCAAAGAAGCCCTATCTCGATCTAATCCTGATGTGATAGCAAAAAACATAAAAGATCTCAGTGAAGCACTTAGACGCTAAAACCCTAATTTCCGGAAAGGTTTATTAAACACATGTTCTTATGTTATTTTGGTAATTGGATGAAATCCGATACTCCTATGCTGATAGTTTCTGTGATTGCCATTGTTGCAATCGGCACTGTGCTCTCTCTAGCAATACTCTATCCTTCTGGGTTTAACAGCAATCACACTAAAACTGTAACTGTGTCATCAACTGGTTATGCTGTTGCAAATCCTTCTGAAGGACTTTTGTACCTTTCAATAACCGGAACAGGAAATACTACAACTGAAGCATATTCTAATTTCTCATCAAGTGTGTCGGTATTCAACACAACTATGGCTCCATACATAAATGACAATTTCAGTTTGGTTAAAACAACAAATTATCAGACGTATAAAATATACAATGAAAGCCGCTATGCAGTAAGCGAATCACTAAAAATAACAATACCTAACATAAGTGACATGAGCAGCATATTCACCTCATTATCTTCTATAAATGCCATTTCTGTATCAAGCACAACAAGCCAGATAACCTCTCTCCAAAGAAAGAATATGACGAATCAGGCTTTGGCATTGGCGATGATGAACGCAACTCAAGAAGCTCTTGCGCTAACCAACAATGCAACCATATATCCTGTAAATATAACTCTTGTTGATTCCTACGTATATCCTGTGCTCCCTCTTGCAATGTCAACTAGTGCAAATCCATCAACACAAACATTCTTCCCTGGACAATATCAAGTGGTGGAACGTGTACTTGTTACATTCTCTTATGAAAAGAAGTAATCTTGGGGTTAAGATGGCATTGTAGCCAGTATCCCATCTATTATTCCATTCACGCCTATGCCACCAGTAGCCCTTACTACTATTCTATGGCTTAGCACCGCCCTGGCTAAAAATCTGACATCTTCCTTAGTCGCGCTGGTTCTTCCTTCAACAAGTGCCTTTGCCTTAGCGCAGTTCATAAACGCTATATCCGCCCTTGGGCTTGCTCCCATTACTGCGTGAATGTCCTTTCTTGTTGCATTAACTATCCTTGTTATATATTCTCCGACATCATCAGGCATCTGTATGTGTTTTGCATCCTCCTGCATTTTCAGTATATCATCCGTGCTTATTATCTTGTTAACAGCGACCTTCTCTTCGCTTTCCTTCAGCTTTAACATCGCCTGTTCCTCTTCCATAGACGGATAGTCGACGTTTATTCTCATAAGAAATCTATCTGCAAGCACCTTTGGGAGAGGTTCTGTTCCCTCTATTCTAAGTGGGTTTTGTGTTGAGAAAGCGATAAACGGTTTTGGCAATTGTATGTCTGATCCGCCTATGCTTACCTGTCTTTCTTCCAAAGTTTCCAAAAGAGCGCTCATCGTCATAGGCTGCATTCTGTTCATTTCGTCTATGAGAAAGATGTTTGTGAATATGGGTCCCTTGTTTAGTTTTATATTATTGTGTTCATCTACATAGGTGTAACCAACTATATCTTTTGGCTGAAGATCTGGAGTACCCTGTACTCTCTTGAAATCTGCCTGCATGGTATCTGCCAAAGCCTTTGTCATTGTAGTCTTTGCCACTCCGGGGACTCCTTCAAGTAAGACGTGTCCGTTTGCAACAACGGCTATAAACATCAATTCTATAACTTCCTCTTTTCCTGCAATGTGCTTCTTCATCTCCTGAAGCACGGCCTTGTAAGCAGAGCTTGCGTCCAATATAAACACCTATGATAATACCAAAGCAAAGGTTTATATTATACCTTTATTCATTATACTTCAGGTAGTAATAATGATAGGTAAGGAGCAAAAAACACAAAGGCTTGCTACTATATCCGAGGCACTTGATGTGCTCGAAGATCGCAAGAAGTTAGGCGAGCTTGGATATGAACAACAATTGGCATACGAGCATGCAAAGAAATTTTCAAAACTCAGCGTTAGCAATTCAAACAAACTTGTGAACGAACTTAAAAAGTTGGGCATAAGTGAACGTGTTGCAGTGATGATTACAAACGTAATGCCTACTGAACTTATACAACTTAAGCAGATACTAGCGATGGAAAAAAATGCGCTTGAAGATGGCACTGACACAAAAACAATGGGTATTGTAGAAGAGTACGCCAACAAGTGAAACTGCAGGTGGGATTGCATGGAAACGCAGAGGAAAGACGACTTAGAGGAGTATGGTGTAGTGTTAGACTTTCTACCAAGTGGAAGATCTTTTTCTGTAAGATCAGAACCAATAGTCCAATTGCTCGGAGACAACAAATTTACGCTTCTTGAAGCCGTGCCAAAAAGCACTGATATAAAAGTAGGAGAGAGACTTTACATAGGCAAGGGTGTTAGGGATAAAATCGCACTGATAAAAGGTCGCCTGAATTTTGAGAATCTTACAGAAGGTTCCAAGAACGAGCTTCCAAATGCCATATCCTCAATTATACAAAGAGAGGAACAAAGATTCATTTCTTTCTTCAACAATGCATCACCTCTTAACATAAGGATGCATTCTCTAGAACTGCTCCCTGGTGTAGGTAAAAAGCATCTTAGCGCAATACTTGACGCAAGAGAAGAGAAACCTTTCGAGAGCTTTAATGATTTATCGCAAAGAGTTCCATTACTCCAAGATCCTATAAAACTTCTCACCGAACGTGTTCTTATAGAGCTTAGAGGAGATACAAGGTTCTTCATACTGGCAAGACCACCTCACAAGCAATTCTAAGCTTGTTGATAGCGGAACTATGTCCTATAGTGTTTAGATGTACAAGTTTGGTTTTCAATTCATGCTTATCTCACGAGCAACGAGGAGCATAGGTATAATATTCATGACACTTGCTGCTCCTCTGTACCTGTCTGCAATAGGTCTTAGTGCAACTGTGATAGGTTTTGTTTTCTTCTGGGTTATGATATTCAACGCAGCACTTGTCATGGGTTTGGGAGCTCTGGGTGATAGGATAGGATACAAGCCAATATTGCTAATTGGCGAGATATTACCTACGGCTGCATCCGCGCTAATGGCTTTCACAGGAAATGTTGTTTTCATAATGCTTGCTGTTATATTCGGAGGAATAGGTGGCACTTCTGGAGGAATGCGTGGCAGTTTTTCACCAGGCACTACGGCACTTATAGCAAATAATTGGAGAGATGATAAAGAGAGGCTTGACAAACTGAGCAAAATAACTTCAATAGCGGCACTGTTTAGCATATTCGGAAGTCTCATGCTGGTCTTTCACGGACCACTGCAAAATGTAATAGGCTCAATAGCTGCTTTTAAACTTCTGTTTCTTGTATCTGCAATAGCGATGTTCATATCCTTTGTTAGCCTTATCTTTGTAAGAGAGAACGAGAGACCTAAGAAAACAACAAAGTTGATGAAAAAATCAAGTATAAGTTATATGAAAAAGGTCATATTCGCAAATACATTCAACAGTATTGGGATAGGGGTTTTTATGCCACTGCTACCTCTGTGGCTTGTTATTATGTATCATGCAAACACTGCACAAGTTGGAGCCCTGTTTACAATCGCATATCTGTTTACTTCGTTAGGTTCGTATCTTGGCGGAAAGGTGCGTTTCAAACTTCCTCTTGCAAGTATAGGTGGTGACACTAGGATAATAAGTGGCATTCTCGTGCTTGGAATGGCAGCGTCCCCATTTCTACTTATAACTGCTATACTTTATTCCATAAGGCAATTTGTCATCGCTTTCGGAGCTCCAATAAGATCTGCGGTTAACGTCAAAGGGGTAAACCATGAGGATTACGGAACAGCATCTAGTTTGCAAGGAGTTGCAAACAGGGCTGCACAAGCCAGTTCTGGAATAAGTGGATACCTTATGGATTCTTTTATAATAGCACCGCCGATACTCTGTGGCATTCTTCAGATAATAGGCGGAGTTGCTTACACGAAGCTACTAAAGAAAAACAAATAAGTACTTAAAACAGAATCATATCTACATAAACGAGAAATGCACTATTAAACAAATCAAATAATCGTTTTGCATAAATCAGGAAATTTTATAACCACAACTATTGTAATTAATCAAAAGCGAAGTCGTATGTCAAATAAAATTTTGATTAAATCTCAAAGTGCAATGGAGTACCTGATGACCTATGGCTGGAGCATACTAATCATCGCAGTGGTACTTGGGGCTCTTTCATTTCTGGGAATTTTCAATCCTTTAACATTTGCGCCAAAGGCAAGCCCTGGCAACTGCCAAGTAGTAAAGAACACACAGCTTGGAG
>JAJZIU010000042.1 GCA_021810455.1 Microcaldota archaeon | reverse complement strand
CCCATGATGCGATGAAAGGTGAAATTGGTGCTTCTTCCTTTTCAGTGCTAGTCTTTCCTGCAAATGTTATACCCTCCGCAATAAACATTGTGTCTGTTGTATTAAGCCTGTGAGGAGCGTGCCACACGCCGGCTAATTGTGGTATTGGTGTCATCTTTTTTGCTATTAGGCCTGTTTCTTCCTGAAGTTCCATTCTGGCGGCTTCTTCTGGTGAATTTGTACCCATAATACCTCCTGAAGGCAATTCGATTGACCAAGACTCTACAGAAGGTTGTGGCTTAAATATTAACACCGGATATTCCTTGCCGCCAAAACTAATTATAGGCAATATTGTTACTCCTCGACCTCTCATCACCCGTATCCATGTTTCATCTGCACTTGCTCCAGAGAATGGGTTACCTGCAAAATACTTTATCTCTTCTGGTTTAAGGAATCGGAAGTTGGGACTTTGAGTTGTATCTGCTCCAGTTCTAAGGACTTCCACTGGAAGCTTAGGAAGGCCTTCTTTCAATACATAATCACGTATTTTCTCGCCTAATTCTCTCATCTGGACTATTTCTCTCTGAATAGATACTTGTCTCTGCATTATGTCACAAATGCTTTGTGATTTTTCACATATATAAGTCTTTAATTTGAAGCGGCTTTTGTCTTATCCCATTACGCAGCGCGAAGCGTCGTCATCGTATTCCATATAATCGGTGTGCCACATCGAATTGCTGTGTCGTCTCTCCCACCTTACCCACTTCCTCTGTTTGCTCTTCTTCGACTATTTCCTTGCAAGGCCTTCCCGGATCAATACGCGGTGTATCTTATTGTGCCCCATTTTTACGCCGTTTTCAGCAAGAATGTTCTGTAATGATACTTGCACGCACCATTATCATATCTTTCTTTCGTTCTACGCACCATTTCGACTTCCTGTGAAGAGATCAGTATTGGCTTCTTACCGCGCCTTTCCAACTGAACCTTATTTGTCGGGACGCCTGCATATTTTATTCGCAGTCTTCTTGCCCACTGCGGAGTTATTCCGCACCGTTTCGCAATCGTATATACCGATAACTCCCTGTTTTCATTCCTCAACTCCTTCAGTACCCATCGTAGTTTTTTATTGTTCAGTTTCCCATAAAGGTCGAATCGCGCAAGTGTACTAATTCCTTTAGGCTCAAATGCTTCAGACGGCCTACCAAGAGAAACTTTTTTCGGGATCGTACAATCTTGCAAGATATGATAAAGATTTAAATAGCTTGCCTTAGAAACTAAAATAATGGTGGTAATATGATAAGAGAAACTAAGAAAAAGGCGGATACGGAAAGGGGAGACATGGAAATTTAAAGAGCAAGATACTTGTTGCACTTCTGCGCGATGACTCTGTTGAAACAGGACTTACTTGGCGTGGACATAGCCTGCATTCAAAATCTTATTAATCTATAACCATGTAGAATGTAGATTTAAGAGGTTGTATTTTGGAACTTCTAAAAGAAGGCATGACACAAAAAAATAAATGAAATAGGTAAACTAGAAGATATATTTTTATTAAAAAATTACAAAAATTTATTGCTTAAGCATATTACAAGTCTGAGCATGTGTGAAAATTGCAAGTGGCTTTCCAACTGCAGGGGAGCTTGTACTTTCGACAGATATATGTACAAAGGAAGTGCACTTCATGATAATAAAAATTGTTCCACCTATAAAATTTATGAGCATATTTATAATAAAATAAAAGGCCAACTTTAATAGTACTTAGAGCAAATAAAAGTGTCGCTGATTTTTATGGAAGAATATTGTTTAGAGCTGAATGCAGCTACTGGAGTTCTAGATCCAAAAGTAGTGGGAAATAAAGCATATAACCTGGTAAAATTTATAAAAATTGCAAAGATACCCAAAGGATTTGTAGTGACGACATACGTATATGATTCTTTAAGAAAGTCCTTGTCTGATAGTGGCATATTCAAATATGCAAGACTGTATGCAAATGATAAACTGTCTAAAGTTGCATATTCAGCTAAGATATCAGAATGTTTTCAGAATATTGAACTTGAAGCACAGATACAGGGTGAAATATTAGACAGCGTTAAGCGCATAGGAGAACATTTAGTCGTAAGAAGTTCGGCCACTCAGGAGGATTCATCAATCAGAAGCTTTGCAGGCATATTTGATTCGTTCCTAGATGTGAGACCGGCAGATGTTATAATGGCCATTAAGAATGTGTTTAAATCAGTTTTTAGTCCACGGGCCATTAGATATATTATGGAAAATGGAATAAACATTGAAGAAATTGAGATAGCATGTATAGTGCAGAAATTTATCCCAAATGCAAAATATGGTGTAGGGTTCTTTTTTGAAAAAGAGGCTGATAAATACTGTGTTATAGAAGCGGTAGCGAATAACCCCTCAGGCATAACTGCGGGCTCAGAAAAACATGATACATATATAATAAATATTAAATCTAGAGACATCCTAAGGTACAACGCTGAAGGTTTAAAGAGCGTGTTGTTTGATTTTGAAATCGATGACATAATAAGATTAATGAAGAGCATCGGAAACAAGATGTTTCCTTTGGACATCGAGTGGGCATATACCTGCGACGGACCATTTTTGTTACAGGCTAGGGAGCTTACAACAACAATCCCAGTAAGCTATGGCAACCAGTCATTTAATTGCCTGGGCGTAAGTGAAGGTAGGTGTTCTGGAGAAGCAATCATATATGATTCTGAGAAATCCGGTAATCTGCGTGGGGGCAAGGATAAGATACTTGTAGCAGGGGATTTGCCTATAGAAGATTCGCAAATAATAAAAGATTTTGGCGGAGTCATTCTTGAGCTTGCAGGTATAACTTCGCATGTAGCGATTTTGGCACGGGAATATAAGGTACCGTGTATCGCCGGATTAAATAATGCCACTCGGATAATAAAACAATCGGAACGAATCCGGATAGATGGGAACTCTGGCGCTGTGACTTTTCTTGATAGAAAAGGGTTAGTGGCAGATAATACTTTTAAAGCCGCGTATCCTAAGCCTGACAAGTTAAGTATGTCTGAGACTGATGGAAATACACTAGTGGTAGAAAGAGATAGCGATGTGGTAGTTTTACACTACAATCCTTCAGTGCATGAAGAGATTAGGAAGATTGTTAAAAACATTCATCAAAAATTCGGGATGCCTGTCCTAAACGGCAATATAGATGTATGGCAGAGATATTGGATTCTGCTAGAGACATCCGATTGTGATAAAAAAATCAAGAAAGATATTCGTATGGGCGTAAAAACAGTAGATTCCCTTGATATAAGTAAAATAGACCATACAATAAGCAGATTTCTTAAGCTTGCAAGTATTTATTATATGAAATCTGAGCTTAGATATATTGAATATAAGCAAAATGAAAATGATGGCAGTACTAAAGCCATCATGGAAGCACTACGTTATTCTTATTATGCATTTTCTTATTGGGGGATAGCCAGCAATGTAATGCTTAGGGATAGTACAGAAAACGCTTTTCTCGAAAAGCTGAATGAACGTAAAAAATCGAAACTGCGCAGATATGTCTATAAAATAAATCTAGATCAGCATCATCCATTACATAAGATAGGTGATAACACCGTTCATCTTATAGAGGACATATATGTTACAATGAAGAAGAACAGTATACGCATGCCTGAGTCTTTTTGTAAACTGTGGGAATTATGCAAGCATAAATAAACGGCCTGAGAGTTATAACTTAACTTCGCCACGTAGTTCCTAATCTGACTGATTTTTAAGTGCCCATGACAATGTTTTCATAGATAAACATGAAGAACATTACGACGCCACTGGGCGGTATAGCATCGATTGACAAAGTAGAAAAAGAATATGGTCTGATAACGGAACTCTTCTCCGACATAGGCGAATCGAAGGATTTCGTTAGAAGAGTGAAAATGCATCTGAACAACAGACTCACGCATAGGGTATCTGTCCACAAAATGTGTTCAGAATCAGGGTCGTAAGCAATCTTTCACCACCAATTAAGGCGGTTTTCCGCTCAGATCTGGTGATAAAAACTTCAATCTGCGCTGGTAAAACGTATTTGGCGAATCGAACTAGGTCAAAAAGTTAGAGACTTCACTGCTCAAAGTGGCGAGGTTAAGTATATAGGTTTTTTAATTTAAAGCCTGGCAGGTTTATAAAGAATTAATATTTGCACTTTGTTTTATGGACATTAATTAGGATACCGCAATTTCAGGTATCTTCCATTTTCTAAAACATGACTTTGCATTATTTCATCCAGAGGCCAATTCCCTTCTGGTTCTCCTTTTTCCTTGATTCGAATATTCTTTCGGAAGACTTTGTTATCCTTTCTTTTGAAAATCCATAATCATCACACATAAATTTTATCATTGAATCCATGTCAGGGGAGCTTT
>JAJZIU010000041.1 GCA_021810455.1 Microcaldota archaeon | reverse complement strand
ATCTATATATGTTATAACTTAAGAAATAAATAACTTAGATATGCTCCTATCGTCTAGTCCGGTCAAGGACGGAGCCCTCTCACGGCTCAAACTCGGGTTCAAATCCCGATGGGAGCAATCGAGATTGGGGGTTATATATAACTCGCTCAAATGTCCCCCTTCTCTAATATAGTTTTAGCATGGAGAAGGGACGAGAAAGAAAAAATGTTATTTTGAATCGCGGTATTCTTTTCTTGCTTTGATGTAGTCATTTAAATGGTCGTATATCCTATCGTAAAAATTGACTATGGCTACTCGTCCTTCATCATAGTCTTTAGGGCTGATATCTTCTCCATGATATCTTGTGTATGATTCGTGTGGATATGTTATCAGTCCAATGATAAGAACTATGGGCAATCCACTAGCGAAATTTAACAATTTATTATTACTTCTTGAATTTACAGAAGCTAAAACTTTAGACCTTTTCTCTCTATCAAGATGACTGACGGCTTTATTTATCACGGCGCTAAAGTCGGTTTTATTTACACTTATAAGTGCTGATTTTAATTGCTCTATAGCATCAAAATAACCTTTTAGACTTGGTTCATCTAATCTTGCTAATTGTAATATTCCAGTATCTCTGAACGTCTTTAGGGCACTATCCATAGAACCTAAGAGAGTCGTAGTGGTATCATTACCTAATTTTTTATTCAGTTTTTCTCTGAAATCTGCGATTATTTCTATTTGATTATGTGTTTTGTTGATGTTTAGATCAAACATATAGTATAGACTTTTTGTAATCATTTCAGCGGACTGCTCTAAATGATAGATAGAAAGAGCAGTTAGCCCATTATCTTTGAGAATAAGGCTCGCTTTTAGATTGTCTTCGGCATACTTGATTACTTCATCTATAGTTGCCTTGTTCTTACCGTATGATGGTAACAAATTATCAGTAATACTTTTTAGAACATTGGGTTCTGAAATTATCTTGTGCATAGCTTCGGATGCCTTCGATTTTAATTCGTTATCTTGATTTTGATTTTCTATCTCTGACATGCTTTCACAATGTTTTTGTTAATCTGTTTAACGTTTTCCTCTCTAATACTATGTTCTTTCCATCTTTTATTTTTTTCTTCAACCTAAACAAGTGCCTTTTCGATAATCCTATACGTCTAGCGTCTTTCGTAGTCATATCTTTGATAACATCCGTTATCTTTTGCTCGGTTTTGTTATCGTAAACAATGTAATCATTATCTGAACATCTATGACTTTTCTTCTAAAGATTATTAGACAAACGTCTTTCCTGAACTTGGTGTTATAGTCTTTCTTTGTATGCCTCATAATCGAAGTTTTTAAGTGTTTCGACCTTCTTTGTTTTAGCATTGTAGAACGTTATTGATGGCAACTTTATTCCGTTAAAGGTGGTGGTCTTGACCATGGTGTACAATGCCATATCAAGAAACACCATTCGATCTCCTTCTTTTAGAGGTTTGTCGAACGAATAATCGCCGATTATATCTCCAGCTAAGCACGTCAATCCGCGCAATCTGTAAGTGTACTTTTTTTCTCCAGGTTCTCCTGCATCGATCAAGTCAGGTTTGTATGGCATGGCAAGCACATCAGGCATGTGCGCTTCTGCCGATGTATCGAGAATTGCTACTGCAGTTTCACTGTCTTTAGCAGAGCCGTTATTATGCACTACATCAAGAACCTTTGAAATCAATACTCCAGTATTTAACACTATGGCCTCTCCTGGTTCAAGATGGACTTGTACTTTGTGTTTCTCTTTGAAATTTTTAATGATTTTTACAAGCATATCGACATCGTAGTCAACACGGGTTATGTGATGCCCTCCTCCGAAGTTAATCCATTTCATGTGTGGAATGTATTTTCCGTAGAATTTCTCGAAGTGTTTCAGTACACGTAACAGTGAGTCAGCATTGTTCTCGCACAAGACATGGAAATGCAGACCATCTACTCCTTTCAGATCCTCACCTTCAAGCTCTTCCGGCAGTATGCCTAAACCGGCTTCAGGAAGTGCCGGATCGTACAGTGCGGTTTCTATCTCAGAGTATTTCGGGTTGATCCTCAACCCAATCTCTATTTTTCTACCACAATTTGCGATAACCTTCCGATATTTTTTCCATTGCCTTATGGAATTGAAGATTATGGTGTCAGAATATCTGAGTAATTTTTTAATGTCTTCTTCGGAGTACGCAGGGCCGAAAGTGTGTACATCCTTTCCGAATAGCTCTTTACCGAGACGTGCCTCAATAGGACCGCTGGCGCACACGCCGTCAAGATACTCTCTGATTATGGGAAATGTTTGGTACGTTGCGAATGCCTTAAGAGCTATGAGAATCTTGGCGCCTGTCCTTTTTTTTACAGAAGCCAGAATTTCCAGATTTCTTCGCAACGGGTTCTCGTTTATAAGAAAGGAAGGAGTGCTTTCTATTTTGTCCGTTATGGATTTCGGAAAATCATTTACTGCAGCCCTTCTTGATGCGATTCTTGAAACATCGTTCAGATAATGCGATGCGTTCTTTTTAGTCACTGGACCAGCCCATCAGGAAGTTTCCCCTTGAATTCTACCTCTTGCCAAGGAAGACCTCGTTTGTTCAATTCTTCCATGAACGGATCTGGATCAAGTTCCTCTACGTTGAATACGCCTTCGCCCTTCCACAATCCTTTGATAATCATCATAGCTCCAATCATCGCAGGTACGGCTGTTGTGTATGACACAGCCTGTCCGCCCGTTTCCTTGTACGCTTCGGCATGATCACACACGTTGTAAATGTATACGGATTTTTCCTTTCCGTCCTTCTTTCCCTTAAAAACATTGCCTATGACGGTCTTTCCAGTGTAGTTCACACCAAGTTTTGCAGGATCGGGAAGTAATGCCTTGAGGAATTTTATAGGTATTATGTTCTTTCCCTCAAAATTTATTTCGTCTATTCTAGTCATACCTACATTTTGAAGAACCCTGAGATGTGTCAGATAATTTTCCGAGAAGGTCATCCAAAACCGTATTCTTTTGAGTCCTTTTATGTTCTTTGCCAAAGATTCGAGTTCTTCATGATATAGTAGGTAACTCTCTTTCGGACCGGCAACAGGATAATCAAAAGTGAAATGAACACTTTGAGGATCCAGAATTGGAGGCGTCTCCTTCCATTCGCCATTTTCCCAATACTTGACGTTCTGGGTTACCTCACGTATGTTTATTTCAGGATTGAAGTTTGTTGCGAATGGATGTCCATTATTGCCAGCATTGCAATCGAGTATATCTATGCATTCTATTTCGTCAAAAAGATGTTTTTGCGCATACGCAGAAAAGATTCCGGAAACTCCAGGATCAAAACCGCATCCCAACACTGCGATGAGGCCAGCTTCTTTGAATTTGTCTTTGTACGCCCATTGCCAGCTATATTCAAAATGAGCAACATTCTTGGGTTCGTAGTTTGCCGTATCGAGATAGTTTGCCTTTGCTTCAAGGCATGCGTCCATGATGTTTAGATCTTGATATGGAAGGGCTACATTAATTACTACATTAGGTTTGAATGTTTTTATCAGATTTGCTAGCTCTTGCACATTCTCAGCATCAATGCCAGCAACCTTTATCTCTCTTCCAGTGCGCCTCAGGATATCTCCTTTTACTTCTTCACATTTGGACAGGTTATGGCTAGCCAGAAGTATATCTTCGAATACGTCGCTTGCTTGTGCACACTTGTGCGCTACAACTCTTCCAACCCCTCCAGCCCCTATGATTAAAACTTTTCCCATTCATTACACCTATTGGCCAATGTAGCCTTTAGTCTTAAGCAGTTCTGCATCAAGTATGGCAGCTCCGGCAGCCCCCCTTATCAGATTGTGACCCAGCACTACAAACCTATAATCGAGTATGTTGCACTTCCTAAGCCTTCCAACAACTGACGCCATACCATTCTCTTCGAGAAGATCGAGTCTTGGTTGAGGTCTTCCTTCTTTTTCGTTATATATTATGGGCTTAGCAGGTGCCGATGGAAGTCCAAGGCCTTTTAGCGGATTGAAATTGTTAAATGCGTTTATTATTTCATCTTCATTGGCATGCTTGGATAGTTTAACACTTACAGATTCGGTGTGACCATACCTTACGCCAACCCTGTTGCACTGGGCACTAATCTTAATGTTTGCAGGATTTATTCCGGATCCCGATATGTTTCCGAAAAGCTTTAGAGGTTCATTCTCGAGCTTGTCTTCCTCGTTTTTAATGTACGGTATAACATTGTCTATGATGTCTATGGATGGAACTCCTGTGTATCCGGCCCCGCTTATGGATTGCATCGTGGTGACTATGACTTTATCTATTCCGAAAGAGTCGTACAATGGCTTAAGAGCAAGCACCATGTGTATTGTTGAACAGTTAGGATCAGTAACTATGAAACCTTTCCACCCTCT
>JAJZIU010000010.1 GCA_021810455.1 Microcaldota archaeon | reverse complement strand
ACGAGCACGCGATGTTGCCGTTAGAAAGCGTAGATAGGCTTGAGGGAAACGCAATAACCTTCAATCCACCTTCGATATCACCAAGATACCCAGAAGTGCCGTATGCATAACCAACAAATCCAGGTTTCTTCGTAGCTATCCAATCACCATTTTGGGTAACTGAAAAATTAGACGGTATTCCGGGTGAGCTCCCATATGCAGGAGTTTGGTACGATGTTGGACCTGCTGCAGCGGTAACACTGAATATGGTCACATTTATCGGTGATGCAAAAACCATAAATGAACCTCCGTAAGACGCACTCTCATATGTACAGTTTGAACTTGATGAAGGAGAAGAGTTGCAGAATGCGCCGTTTATCGTGTAGAAGCCGAACAGTTTGCTCTGTTCCCTGTAAGACTTTTGCATGCTTACCAGACACACAGCACCCTGCCCTGGTGAGAGAGTGGTTGGGGAGCAAGCTCCAGCACCCTTTGTTCCGATTATTGTGCTGCTTATATTATATATTTTCACAGGAACACTTTGCGAGTTTACAAGATACATGGTAAGAAGAGAGTATCCCGAAGGATTGTTTGAGTACATACTTATGTAGTTGCACATTATGCTCCCGTACGAATTGCACTCTGTGGTTTGTGTGATTTGAGGGGCTGTTGCGATAAACACGAGTATGCTAAGCAGAACTGCGAGTATTATAAACATGAATCCGTAAGTAGTTAGGAACTCTATTGCTGACTGCAGCTTCATAAAAATCAAATATAATAAGATGAATAGTCTTAAAAGTATGCGTGGATTTATGCAGAGAAGAAGGATGCTCGGTCAGGTTTTCCTAATTAATACAGGAGTTGCTGAGGCAGAAGCCGAACATGCACACGGTAAAGTAGTTTTGGAAATAGGACCAGGCAAGGGAATACTCACATCAAGATTATGCAAAAATGCGAAAAGAGTCATAGCTGTAGAAAAAGATAGAAGACTTTATGAGCTGCTAAAAACAAACGGCGAGATGGAGAACCTTAAGCTGATAAACAAAGACATACTTGAAACAGGGGATGAAGAGTTGGAACTTGACAAAATCGACATAGTAATATCCAACGTCCCGTACAGCATATCTGGAAAGATAATAGAATGGCTTTGGAATAAGAGGAAGAGTGCGGTTTTATGTTTGCAGAAAGAATTTGTTGAACACATGATGGCAGGGGAAGGTACGGAAAAATATTCACACTTGAGCGTAATGTCAGCGCTCTTGTTCAGAGTGGTAGAGATAATGCGCGTGCCAAGAAACAATTTTAGACCCATACCGAAAGTGGATTCCGCTGTGATTTACATTGAACCTAAGAACAACCAGATCTCGCAGGAACAACGCAACATAATAAAGGCACTTATGATTCACAAGAAAAAAACAGTCAAGAATGCGCTAGTGGATTCGAGTTCGCAATTGGGAAAAAGTAGCGAATATTTGAAGAGAGTAGGAGAAAAATTGGATAAACGCGATGAGAGAGTATTCAGGTTAAGCCCTATCGAATTGCTAGATTTATCGAAGGCGATACTGAACCAGAAAAGTTAAGATATAACGAGCGTCATTCATTTTTCTGTTTTTCTGTGTTTTCCGAAATTGTTATGGACTATTCTTTCTATTATGTCTGAAGACCTCCCTATGTATGTTCTGGAATTACAGAGTTCAATAACCTCGTTTTTGGACATGATTTTGGATATTTTTTCGTTGTTTAGAAGTGCATCAGAGTAGGAGATCTTTTTTGTCATTGTTTTTAGGGCTGCTTCTTTTGTTATTCTCCTTGCTTCGTGTCTATCAACTCCTTTTGTTATCAATCTACTCATTACCCTTTGTGAAGTCACGGTCCCCATGTTCAGATCAAGGTTTCTGCTTATATTTTCGATTAGAGGTTCTATCCTTTCCACAACATTTTCCAAAAGCCTTGTCGCATAATCAGAAAGAACAAATGCTTCGGATACCGCCACCCGGTCGGATAATGAGGCAGACAGATCTCTGAAATCTTCACTGTACATGGATTCCATAGTGGTTATGGAAAATCCCCGTAGAACACGGGCTATTGACACACATCTTTCTTCTATGTATGGATTCCCGTACAGGTTCTTGTGAGGCATTGCCGAGCTGCTTACAACACCCTTATCCTGTTCCTCTTTGAGTTCCTGTATCTCTGTCCTTTTCAATGTTTTTATATATCCCATTATACTTTCTATTCTGCCACCTAGCACCGCTATATCGGATATTATGTATGCTATGTTTTCCCTTCCGGGAGTCTGCATCGTTGCATCTGCGGGTTTTATCCCAAGATGGGACATCATTTCACGTTCTATTGCGAAACCATCCATGCCTTCGTCCGTAGAAACGTCGTACGTTCCTATTGCGCCAGACATTTTTCCTTCTATTAGCTTGTTTAAATCATAACTAAGTCTTCTTGCATTCTTGTCAAGACAGCTCCCGAAGAATGCGAATGGCAATCCGAACGTAGCAGGTATAGCGTGCTGCCCGTGCGTCCTAACTATGCAGGGTATGTCCTTCCATTCTGAAGCAACAGACAGGCAAGCATCCCTTGCGGATTCGACACTTTTTATAAGAATTTCTAGACCGCGTTTTATCTGCAACGCCTTTGCTGTTTCTATTGCATCTGCGGATGTCATAGTGTAATGGACAAACGCGCCACTTTTGCCAGACTGTTTTGCCAGTTCTTTTATCACAGCGCCCATCTCATGGTGAGTTTCATGCTCTTCAGTATACCTTATCGACTCCGGAGTTACGTTTTCGATATTTGCAGCATTTTTTATCCTTTCGGCATCCTTTTTTTTCAATTTGTTGGGATAGAGTTTAGATATGGATATTGCAGAAGCCGCCTCGACATCTAGTATGGATTGGAGATAACCGTTATCCCCGAATATTTCAGTCATCTCAGTGCCGTAACGCGTCCCTATAGGAGACACAGGAATAGAATGTTTAGACCCGTAAGCGACATCCATTTTTTTAGGTCTTCTCTTTCCGGCCATTCCGATCACTTGTTTCTCAGATCTATTATGTCCAACGCGTCTTCGCCGGTCCCTATCAGGGTTATTTTGACTCCGATCTTCTTTTCGATCTCGTTTAGCCACGACTTTGCCTCATCGGGTAACTTGTCGTACTCGCGAATTTTGTAGGCTTCTTTGAACTTAGTATCGAGTTTTGTTATGGCTATTTGTGTTGCGGAGTTTATCCTAGCTATTTTTCTTGCAAGATCAGCGTCGAAAAGAGACACTCTCCTTTTTCTACCCGTAACCACACCATACTCGACAACACCGAGTCTTTCGGATTCCTCTTGAGATAGTTCTCCGTCAAGAGGACCGCCGCCAACACGCGTTATGAATGCCTTGAATACAACTATGATTTCGCCGACATGCTTAGGCCCTACACCAACTTCGCTGAGTATTCCTGAAGACATTGTATTCCTGCTGGTCACATACGGATACTTGCCATGATAAAGACTTAGCAGATGGCCCTGTGTACCCTCAACGAATACCTGTTTTCCTTTCTCAACTGCATCCGAAACAAGTTCTGGAACATCGACAAGATACTTTGAAAGTTCTTCATATTCGCCGGCTAATTTTAATTTTCTAAGAATCCTTTTTGATTCGGCACTGCCGACTCCCTGGACCGTACTGCCCACCTCACCACTTAGAAATGCGTTGGTCTTTTCATCGTTTACTTCGGTTTCGGTGATAACTGCGGCGTGAGGATCTATCATAAGCCTGTCAGAACAATTAGTCTCTGCCATCTCTTTTGAGAGTACATCCATCCGTATGAGAGATCCAGGAGCCAGTACGAGTTTGCTTTTCTTGTTCAGAAATGCGGAAGGTATTGTACGCAGATGATAAGGTTTGCCTTCCGAAACTATGGTATGTCCGGCATTTATGCCACCTGTACGAACAGCCATCTCAGGCATATCCTTAAGTGCGATGTAAGAACCTATCTTCCCCTTACCTTCATCACCATAAAAACCTCCGACCAATATGTCTATCATAAGTTCACCAAGCCGATATCGGATTTACAACCTACTATTAAAACACTTTCGTATGAATTTGAGAATATACTTCGGGTTTTTCGCAAATATGATCTGTTTTTTATATATGAACACTGCTATTTATATTTCAAATAAATCATACAGCGTATAATTTATTTCACGATGTGACTGCGCCATTATTTAAAACCTTTCTAACAAATAATTATGATTATATGCAGAATAGGGACTGCATCATGCTGTTTTTTGTCATCCCTTCGTTTTCGAGGTCCTTTTAATGAAAAGAGAAGAATCTTGGCTTTATCTCGAAGATGGCACGGAAATAAAAGGTTTGTCTTTTGGATCGCACACCGAGAAACAAGGAGACGTCGTTTTTACTACCGTGATGAACGGGTATCCTGAAAGTTTCACGGATCCGTCTTACAAAGGGCAAATGTTGGTTATGTCGCATCCGCTGGTAGGTAATTATGGGGTTCCTAGAGAGAGTTACAAGAATGGCATACTTGAGAATCTTGAATCAGAGCATGTGACTATAGAGGGATTGATAGTGACGGAGGTGACAGACGGCGGAAAATGGAATAAGGGAAGGAGTCTTGATGATTGGCTAAAAGAGAATGACGTTCCAGGGATAGCAGGGATAGATACCAGATTCTTAATTAAAAAAATAAGAGAGAATGGAGTATTGCGCGGAATCATATCAAATGATAGATTAGATGCGGAAGACAGATTTGAAGAGGTTTATGAAAAAACAAATTTCGTTGAAAAGGTTTCTGTCAAAAAGCCCATAGAATATGCAGGAAAAACAGATGATAAAATAGTTGTTTTGGATCTGGGAGTAAAACACGGAATACTGCAGAATTTGTCTGAAAGAGGATACACAATTGTGAGAGTGCCTTATGATTATACTGCTGAGAAAATAATGGATTATGATCCGAAGGGGATAGTTTACAGTAATGGACCCGGAGATCCGCATTTACTTAAAAAACAGATAACAGAATTGAATGAGGTGATGAAGTACGAAGTGCCAATACTTGGGATATGCTTAGGACATCAATTGATCACTCTGGCTTTGGGAGGAATTGTGAAAAGAATGAAATATGGACACAGAGCCACAAATAAGGCGGTTGTTGAGACAGGAAAGGGAAGGGCGTACATAACCACGCATAATCATGGATATGCATCATATTCTGAAGACGTTCCTAAAGATGTAGAGATATGGTTTAAAAGCCCGGATGATGGAGTCATAGAAGGGCTCAGGACAAAGAATGTGATAACTACGCAGTTCCATCCAGAGGCGAGACCCGGACCAAAGGATGCGGAATTTGTTTTCGATGTTTTTGATAAGATGATAAAGAATGAAGGATAAACCAAAAAAAGTGTTGGTTATAGGATCCGGTGCGATTAAGATAGCCGAAGCTGCAGAGTTTGATTACAGTGGAAGCCAAGCCCTGAAAGTATTGCGAGAGGAAGAAATAGAAAGCGTTCTGGTAAATCCGAACATAGCCACGGTTCAAACGAGTTATGGCATGGCAGATCATGTATACCTGCTTCCAATATCAAGTGAGTACATAGAAAAAGTAATCGAGAAAGAAAGGCCAGATGCGATAATGATGGGATTTGGAGGCCAGAGTGCGTTGAATGCTGGAGTGGATCTTAACAATAACGGTATTTTGGAAAAGTATAATGTAAGAGTGATAGGCACACCGATAGAAGGCGTTGAAATGGCTTTGAGCAGGGAAAAGTTCAAAGAGAATATGGAAGCTATAGGCATAAGCACACCGCCAAGTTTTGCAGCGACAAACATAGAAGAAGCGTTGATGCATGCAAAAGAGCTAGATTATCCGATTATAATAAGGGTAAGTTTCAATCTAGGAGGCAGAGGTTCGATAATAGCGTACGATGAAAAACAATTGATTGCAGGACTGGACAAGGCGTTTGCACAGAGCAGGAGTGGAGAGATACTGCTTGAAAAACACCTAAGAGGATGGAAGGAAATAGAGTATGAAGTGGTTAGGGATTCTTACGGAAATTGTGCAGTGACTGCTTGTATAGAAAACATGGATCCGATGGGGGTTCACACAGGTGAATCAGTAGTGGTAACTCCGGCTCAGACGTTAGACGATCACGAATATCAACTAATGAGAAGCACTGCCATAAGAGTTGCTGAAAGCATAAAGCTTGTCGGAGAGTGCAATGTGCAATTTGCATTGGATCCCAGTAGTTACAAATTTTATGTTATAGAAACAAATCCTAGGATGTCGCGATCTAGTGCTTTGGCAAGCAAGGCAACAGGATATCCATTGGCATACGTGAGTGCAAAGTTGGCTTTGGGACAGAGACTTTATGATGTGAAGAATACAGTATCGAAAGTCACTACCGCATTTTTTGAGCCTAGTTTAGATTACATAACAATAAAAGCTGCCAGATGGGATCTTGAAAAATTCGATAATGTTGACAAGGGACTGGGTACAGAGATGAAGAGCATAGGGGAAATCATGAGTATAGGCAGAAGCATAGAGGAAGCTCTGCAGAAAGCAGCAAGAATGTTGGATATAGGAGAACCGGGAATCGTAGGAGGGAATACTTACAATGCCAATGTTAGCAAGAATGAAATTGAAAAATCATTATCAGAAAGGAGGCCATATTGGTTTCTTTATGCTGCAAAAGCTTTCAAGGAAGGAATGAGCATTGACGAAATTTACAACCTCACACTTGTTGATAAATTTTTCTTGGAAAAGATAAGGAATGTTGTAGAATTTTATGAAAAAAACAAAGATAAGGATCTTGATGATGAGGAATGCCGCATTGCAAGGAATCTTGGTTTTTCTAATGAACAACTAAAATGCAGAAAAATGAGTCTCCACATAAAACAGATAGATACGCTTGCAGGCGAATGGCCTGCAAAGGCAAACTATCTTTACACAACCTTTAACGCTTCGCAGGATGATATCGGACAAAACAAAGGAAACAGATTATTGGTGATGGGTGCTGGAGGATTCAGGATAGGTGTTTCCGTAGAGTTTGATTGGGGAACAGTGTCATTGGCTAGAAGTACGGAGAAGAGTTTTGATGTTTCTTTATTGAATTGCAACCCTGAAACGGTTTCTACAGATTGGGATGAGATAAGTGAATTGTACTTTGATGAATTGACCGAAGAAACAATTACTGGAATTTATAAAACCGGAAATTTTGACAGCATTGCGCTGTTCGCAGCTGGACAAAAAGGGAATAGTGTTTCTAGAAGCCTGGAAAAAAACGGATTGCGGATATTTGGTACAAAAGCCGATACCATAGATATAGCTGAAGATAGGAAGAAGTTCTCGGAACTTACAGAGAAACTTGGCATTAGACAACCTAACTGGATTAGTGCATCATCGATGAGCGATATTAAAAAATTCATTGACGAAGTTGGATTTCCAGTGCTGGTGAGACCAAGTTATGTACTTAGCGGATCTGCGATGAAAGTAGCAGGAAATATGGAAGAATTGCGCAGATACGTTGATGTAGCTACAAAAATATCACGAAATTATCCAGTAATAGTTTCAAAGTTCATAGAAGATGGGATAGAAACGGAGCTTGATTGTGCAAGCGATTCACGTAATGTCATAGGCGTAGGTTTGTACCATATTGAAGAGGCGGGAGTGCATAGTGGTGATGCGACTATAGTCACCCCGTACACTTCAAAGGGATACGATATAATGAAGGATATATCATTAAAACTTGCAAACGAGCTTCAGATAAGAGGTCCTTTTAATATACAATTCGTTGTTAAAGACAACGTACCATATGTGATAGAACTAAATCTCAGAGCGAGTAGATCCATGCCACTGTCTTCAAAATCGGTAGGTATAAATCTTGTAGAACAGGCAGTGAATGGAATTTTGAAAGGATATGAATGGGATGGTTTTTTTGAACCTGAGCATAAAGCATATGCAATAAAAACTGCCCAATTTTCCTGGAGCCAGCTACGTGGTGCTTATCCGCACCTGAGCCCAGAGATGAGAAGCACCGGAGAAGTTGCTGCTTTTGGAAGGAACATAAACGATGCGTTGATAAAAAGCTGGTTGGGTGCTACTCCGAACAGATTGCCAGGAGAGAATTCTAAAATTTTGATTTATGGCAGATCAAACAAGGAATATTTGTTGAAATCGTGCAGTAATTTAAAGGAATTTGATATTGTTACATTAGAAGATGCCGAAATGAAAGGTTATGATACTCTAAACAAGTCTGTGATTTTGGAGAAGTTGAGAAACAAGAACATAGATCTTGTTATCACCGATGGCAATGTGTTTGATTTGGATTATGTGATAAGAAGAACGGCAGTGGATCTAAATGTTCCGATTGTTTTGAACGGTAGATTGGCAGCGACTCTGACAGAATCTATGCTTTTGGAAGATGTGACGTATGAAGAGATGGGAAAATACAATGGAAATAGAACAGGATTTGCAAAAAGTGTACAGTAAGGTAGAAAGTCGGAAGACTTTTAGTATTGTTTGTCATTTTTAGTTAGCATTTGGTCGTTTGATGTCTTGGATAGGATATATTACAACACTAGTTACCTTGATTTCAGCCATAGGACTAATTGTAACGTTATTTTTCAGCAAGGATGACATTAAAAAGACACTTTCGGGAAGTGTAGATAGAAGGATGATATCGGCACTAGCGGCATCTATCGCTTTTTTCTTTATTTTTTCGATATTGTTTGTAGCGCCAATAGAGCAGTTGTACTTTGATGAAAACATATACCAAGGCATAGCATTGAACATCCTCCATAGTGGAAATGCGGAGTGGTGCCAATATGGAACAGGACACCTGACACATTGTTTCATTAACGAAGTGTACCACGATCCGGCAGAATGGACGGTATTTATAGCAATTGCATTCGCATTGTTCGGCATAGGAATAAAAACGGCGTATGCACTCCAATTACTTGCAGGAGGATTGTCAATATTTGCAATATTTCTATTAGCAGCAGTTATTTTTGACAAAAAGAAAACTACAATAACATCAGTTATAATCATGGCGCTTATGCCTCCGTTGTTCATATGGGCAAGGACCCAGGCCGTGATCGATCTTCCATTTATGATGTTGTCAATTTTTGCTTTCTTCTTTTTCACAATGTTTATGAAAAGACAAAATTCGAAGACGCTTATCCTGTTCCTGTTTAGCTTGATTCTGGTCGTGTATTCCAGAATAGAAGCCATACTGATGCTACCAATATTCCTAATCCTGTTCTTTACGCTAGGAAGGCAGAAAATAGGAGAAACAATAATACGAAGATTGAAGGTTGTTAAGAAGACGTTTGCCGAAAATGTAACAGTGATGTCAATACTACTTGTATTCGTTATCATGCTCTTCCCACAGGTTTATTACATAAATTTGCAACTTAACAGCGGCAACTATGGACAGTCGTTTACAAACCAGAAGCTCTTCTCTTTTACAAATTTCAGAGTCAATGCAAGGGATAATGCGCTTTCGCTTATAGGATACTACAATAACACATATGGATTCCCAGACATATTCCCATGGACCGTTACGGTATTGGCAATAGTGGGAATTGCATTTTGCATTTTGAAAAGAAATTACAAATATAAAAATATACTTCTGGTTAGCCTTTTGTGGTTCTTGTTTTATTTTATGTTTTATGGTTTCTTTTACGCAGGAAGTGCAAGATTCGGAGTTGATTCCAGATTCCTGTTACAGATGACTCCTGCACTTGTTATCTTAGGCGCTGTGGGTGTGGAAGGAATAGCGAATGTTGTAGAGACAGTGTTAAAAAAGAAGGCAAGATTGAAAATGATGGTTTATCCGATATTTGTCATTGTATTGGTTATATCTCCATTTGCCATGTACGCAAATCTAGTCACTTTAAAACCTTCGCAGATGCCGCAGCAGATTCAGATAAACAAGCCAGTTCAGTTCTTATACCAGAATTACAACAAAGTGCCAAACAACTGTCTTGTATTTTCTTTTACTCCTGATGTTTGGTATGAACTGAACAGGAGTTCTGTGCAGATAGGTTATATAAACAATCCGCAAGCAACTTTTAACAATTACAAATGTTTTGTACTCGATTATGGGTATTGGTGCACTGTGCCCCCATATCGTGATACTCTTTGTAGCTCGATACTCAGCAAGTATAAAATGAAAACACTTGTAAGCGGAAACGCGTGGGGAAGTTACAACGTATCATTGTATCAGATAATGAACTATACACCGTAACTGTCAGCTTATTCCAAAAGTGGTGTTTGTCCACAGCTCTATGTGCATGTTTGTATGCTGGTTATTGAGAAGGACAGGGATGTTTACAACCTGTACTGACGTGGGATTGTAAGGTCCGGGATTTTTACCTATTGTTATGTTGACTTCACCATTAGTCAGAGTTATGTAGTAGTCGTATCCGACTCCCAGAAGAGGTTTCGTATCCTGGTAGTTGTATTCAGACATAGCTTCAAGTGTGAGAATTTTTGATGTTGATAGGCCACTCGATCCTTCAAGCCCTATACTCACATTATTCCATGTGCTGATGTTATCAACATTTACAACAGAATTCCAATTGGACGGATTGCCACTTTCTGTCAAAGTTGTACTTAATCCCTGAATTCCAAGTTGCATAGCTGATACCCCATTCCCGTAGGATAGTGAAAATTGGTTGCTTATATCAGACCATACGTAAGTGATAAGAGCCAGAGCTATTACAAATATCACTATAGCAAACACTATATCAAAAGACCAAAATTGCGCTTTCATAGCATCTAACTGGTTTTATTTAACTGCAACATCTACTTATTAGAATTTTGCGCAGAGAAAGGTTTTTGATTCAACTTCTGCAGTATGTCTTCCTTCAACATTGCTGTGTTGCAGTAATTGCAGATTAGAATCAATGGGTCTTTGGAAATTGTTGAAAAGTCACCAATAGCTTCAACATCGTTGTTGCTTATGCAATTCATATTAGAGCAGTTTAGAATTCCGGATATCTTATCGGGTATTGATACTGTGTGTTTTTCACTTACCCCATATTCACTTATTTTACATATTGTTGCGTTGGGAGCGATTAGCGAAATTGATGACATTTCGCCATAGTCAAGAGATTTGCCTTCTATTTTTATAATATCCTTCATACCGAGTTTCGAACTCTTAGTATTAGAAAGCACGGCTATGCGACCTTTATGCTTTCCGATGTTGTTAATCAATGAAAGAATTTTGAAGGCACTTCCCGATGGTAAGTGATCTATCACAATGCCTTCTTTGATTTTGTTCACCATGCGTTCATTGTTTTCCATCAAAAATCATCTCAAGCAAAGCCATTCTTACAGGAACCCCGTTTCTTGCCTGTTGGAAGTACATTGACTTATCGCTGGAATCTATTTTTCGGTTTATCTCATCAACCCGGGGCAGTGCGTGCAGTACTATTGAATCTTTTCCAAGTGATGTAATTGTCTCATCATCAACCCTGTAACTGCCCTTAAATTTATGATACTCGTTTTCATCAGTAAACCTCTCTTTCTGGAGTCTCGTGACATAAAGTACATCTACGGATTCGAGTGTGGAGTTGAAATCTTCATCAGATAATACAGTGCATTTGTAATTTAATTTTGAAAGGACTTCATTTCTTACTCCGAGGGATTCAGGTGAATAAACATACACATCACTAGGATTGAATCTGTTAAGCAGATACAGCAGACTATTGGTTGTGCGAGAATATTTGAGATCCCCCATCATACAGTAGGATAATCCATCGATACCACCAAATCTTTCTTTTATTGTGAAAAGATCTATGAGAGATTGAGTTGGATGTTCATTTTTTCCATCGCCTGCATTTATTACGGGCACTTCGGATATTTCAGAAGCAAACTTAGCTGAACCGTCATATTTGTGCCTAAGCACTATGCAATCGGAATAACAGTTAAGCATGCGTATTGTGTCTGAAAATGATTCTCCCTTGACAGTAGATGTCATATCGGCACCTTTAAATCCTACAACACTCGCACCAGATTTTTTAGCTGCGGCATCAAAACTCGTGTATGTCCTAGTGCTAGGTTCGAAAAACGCCATGCCAACCGTTTTATCTAAAAGAGGTTTATGATGCACTTTTTCTTCCTTCTTTTCCTTTGCTAAGTCGAATATCCAATTAAATTGATCTTTGCTTATGCCAAGAGAAGAGATTAAATCCATTAGACCTTATCCAGTACAACTGTAAGTTATTTATATTGTACAGAAAGTGACATCCCCATTTAAAGTGTGTTGGATTTCCACTCTCGGAGTTAAGGCAGAACACTTAGTGGTATGGTGGTGCTTGCAGATGGAGGCACGCCATTGGCGTAAATCTGATAGACTTGCTGATCAGTCAAAGATGCATTGTACAGTTGTACATCGGCTATGGAGCCGTTTAAGTAGCCATCTGTATCTTGTGGGCCGCCTAATGCCAAAGAAGATGATGATGCAGGAATTGTACCACTGAATTTTATAGAGCAGTATGGATTCCCATCAACATATTGGTTTATGACTGTGCCATTGAAGGTGAATCCTACGAGATACCAACTACCTGCGTTTAGAGGATACGGGTAGTTTGAGCATACGCCGTTTGTACCCCAGATGTAACTTGCTAATTGTCCTGAAGCAGCACCACCAACACCAACTTTTATACCGTAACTGTTGGTTTTTTGCAACACGGCAGATTTCTGAGAATTAAGATTCACCCATGCAAGTAAACTCATATATTTTGTTGGTGAAATGGTATTTGATGTAGGAACATCAACAGAACTACTGTATCCGTTAAATCCAAGGCCGTATCCGTTCAACGAGCTTGATACCGAAGGCCTAGGAGCTTGATATGAACTGAATACAACGTTTGATGCTATCCCATAATTTGCAGTTGAACTGTAGTCATTCGCATTGCCATCTAGAGGATACCAATCAACCACTCCCATGTGTGGAAGTGGTGCTCCGGATATTCCTTCTTTGTAAAGCGAAGAAACCTGGCTCGGATTTAGAACAGAATTGTATATTTGTACATTTGATATGGAACCGTTGAAATATATTGGAGCTGCGTCGTTAGGAGTGTATCCCATGTATAATGGTTTGTAGGTGTTTAACACAGAAGATTCAGTGTAGTTTTTAACAAAAGCACCATTGACATAGAGAGAGATTTTACCTGAATTATATGTTGCTGTTACAAACGAGAGTGTATTTGGTGCTATGTACCCGAAGTTGTTGTCTACCACGCCGTAGATTACAAAATCAAAGTGTCCGTTAGCCACTTTTAATTGCCAGTTGTACTTTCCGAGGTCACCTTGACCGATTATGCCTCTATCACCGTTAGTCTGTAGAGGAAGCACCCATGCAGATACTGTCAATTGTGATGGAGATGTTGAAGCATTGTACTCTGATTTTATGGAGCTGTTTTGTCCGTTGAATGTTGCTACGAATGTGCTGCTCGAATTTGAATTTGTCGATTGTATTGAAGGAGAGATAAAACTTACTCCGCCTGAGATCGTACCGTTTTGATTATTTATGTAATCGTTTGCATTTCCATCGAGAGGCCACCATCCAACAACGCTTGAACTTATCGGTGGTGCGGAAATGCCCATAGAATATAACTTATACAACTGCTGGCCCGTGAGCGCTCCGTTGTAAATTTGCACATTTGACAGAGATCCGGAAAGCCATTCGATTCCGTTATACGCGTAATTCCCAAGCATTATGTAGTTAGTAGAAGCTGATTGCACAGTGGTGGTCCATAAAGGCAGCTGTGCAACGCCATCCACGTAAAGAGTTGTTGTGCCTCCTGAATAAGTGTATGAAACCATATGCCAGCCGTTTGTTGATGTGAATGGAACCGATGCTATTGTGTTCCCCCCGTACATAGATACTGACAAGGTGCTGTCATTAACCCTAAACTGGTCAGCGGCACCAGAACCGTAATTCTCCAGGCTAACGATATCCTGTATTCCAGAAGTTGAAGTTAGGTAAACCCATGCAGATACCGTTTTAGCGCCGTTGATGCTCGGGATTGAGGAAGATGCAGTTATGTTTATGTATCCGCTTTTACCATCAAACTTGGCAACATAACTCGGCATGTTCCATGAAACATCGAGAGTATTTCCAGTATTGCCATTTCCACTAACATCGTTTACAAGATTTCCGGATCCTGAATTGAGAGGCCACCACCCATTGAGATAATTTTGTGCAGATTGGTTCCCATTATATGCAACTGCTTTTACATCAGCATAACCATTGGAAAGATATTGATTAAGGAAGGCATGGGCCACACCTTGTGAATTTGTATAATTGGCGTACGAACTGCTGTTGGTAAAGTTTCCTAGAGTTGTTGAAAAGCCCACCAATACATTCTGCAGTGGAGTACCAACGCCATTTACAACTGTTGCGAATATCTCTGCGGCTGTTGGAAATGTCACAGGGCCGAATGTGTTTCCATTGTTTGAACCGGTATAATCATTTGCATTTCCATTGAGAGGATACCAGGCTGCAAGCCCGGAACCAGGTATGGGATATCCGCCAAGACCTTTGTTGTAGATCGATGATGCGTTGGCTTGGGAAAGAATTGTATCGTAAATTTGTACATTCCCAAGTCTTCCTTGATAGTATTGATCGTAAGCTGAAGTTGAGAATTTGTCTACAGTGCCTGTACCTATATACAGTTTGCATGAACTGCTTGAACTCCAAACACCAGCAGTCCCATGCCCTAGTGGTTCACCGTTGAGATAAGAAGTAACAGCTCCTGTAGACGTATTGTAATCAATTACCACATTATACCACTGATTCAATTTTGTTATGTATCCCAGTACTACGGGATCGTATGCCCCTGTACCGCTGAAGCTGCCTAATTCAAATGAACCCGAGCTTCTCCATTCTATCCACCATTCATTTTTGTTGTTGCATCCTGGAATTGTACTTAGTGGAGATACGCTATAGCTTCCTTGACCAACTCCCGTTCCGGGACGTGAAGGATCGAACCAGAATGATACGCTGAAAGAACTCAACGGTTGGCTGTAAGATGTGTTGATGTAACTGCTCTGGCCATTAAATTGAGCTACATGAGTCACCTGACTCTTTAGATAGATGTTGCTTACCACTTCGGATGAATTAGGACAATCGGTATCCACACATATCTGTCCGAATGAGTTCTGTATAGAGAGATAGTTGGTACTCACGCTAGATGGAGTTATCACCTTACCAGCATTAGAGTATGCGACAGCATCAAGCGTCTGCTTTGAATATTTTGCGTACACTATTACGACGCCCTTGCTAGTGATGGTAATATTGCGTATGTTTATACCGAATGCCTCGGTTAATGGCATGTTTGCCGTGTAACCATTGCCAGAACTTACGGCTATGTTTATCTGTTGGGCTATCTTGCTTGCCACCACCTGAAGGTTTGCAAATACTTGTTGGTTTACAAGCAAGGCCCTCTGATTTGCTATAGTGGCAAATATGAACAAGAACAATATTAACACAAATGAGAAAACTAGTATGAATTCAAGTGAAATTTGAAGTCTCATATCTACATCTTATATTGCAGGGCTCATGAATACGCAACCCAGGTATGCGTTAGTAGGGCAGTTTGATACGGAGCTTACGTTTATCAAATAGGTACCCTGTGTTACCAAACCCCCAAGATTTCCACTTATGTTTGCAGGAGTGTATGATGTTATGTAACTTTGACCTGTGGGAGACCTTACGACAAATATCACTTCATGGCCGATGTTGTTTGAAGAGGATCCTATGTATATGTATTGTACCCCGGATGGTACTTGAATCTGAACTAGTTGTTTTGCGGGAGGGCCTTGACTTCCGACAAGCGTGGCAATGCTCGCAAGTTTGTTGGCCGCTTGCTGTGATTCTATGGAAGTTAGAGAGAGCGTTGCGTTTGAGAGTTGAAGAAAAGCAACAAGCACGAGTGGCGTGAGTATTGCAAGGCCGAATGCAAGAGTCATCAAAAGTTCAAAGCTTGATTGAAGTCTACTCTTCATAAGGTCTTTCACCCTGCTTTTTCGCAGCGTATACTATCTCCTTTTTGAATTTAATAGCAGTGTAAGCCCTTGCCAATATGTCCTTTAGTACCCGTTCTATTGAATAACCTGATGCAGAAATGGATATCGCACCACGTTTTTCAAGCCATATACGCATTTTCATCTCGTAACTCCTTTGTCTGAAACCACGGATATGAAAGGCTATGGCGCCAACCTTTGAGCCACTGAATCGATTTACCTTTGTATTGAATTTTGACAGTTCATCTTTTATTTCGGTTTCATAATCAAGCAGATTGCCAGAGAAGCCGGACATCATTATATTACTTGCACTCTCAAGCCTGCTTCTTAGAACCGCAGAAAGAATGTCTTTCGCAGTTATCATCCCAGTTATTCTCCCTTTTCGTGTAACTGGCACTGAGGATATTTTGTTTTCTATCATTTCCCTTATGGCATTATCAACAGGTTCTTTGTAATCTATAGTGTAAACATTCTTCTCAGATATTTCAGACACTTTGGTTTCTGGAAGCGAATGCCTTTCAAATACAGATTCGCCCCTGTTCTTTGTTTTCATTAGATAATTAGCTACACTTTTATGTGTTATTATACTGTCCCCCTGTTTTGATGTTACTACTAACCTATTGATTTTATTTGTATGCATTGTTGACCTTGCTTGTGAAAGACTCGCTGAAGAGTCTATTGCTATCACAGGAGTTGACATTATGTCGACTGCCTTGTACTCTGACAAAATATGCAGTGATAATATGGTTTTTAGTATGGTGTCTCTTTTGACTACACCGAGAACCTTATTGTCTTCAGCGTATGCAAGCGCCTTGGAATCTGATTCGTACATATACTTTATTGCTTTTTCTATGCTCGTGGATGCATTTACCAAAGGCACCCTTTTGGCAAATTTGCTTAAAGAAACTGCTTCTGGCAAATTCAAACTGCCTTTTCTAGACACTGACCTATCATCAACAATGCCATAATAGCCCTTATCCTTTGTTAATATTATGGCTCCGTATTTGTTTATCTTTGCCAAAGCCAAGGTCAATGGATCCTTATAATCAAAAGAAGAAGTTTCAGAAACAAACTCTTTAGGTAACGATTCGAATGCCATAGCCATAAAACCACCAAGTGTATTAGATCACATATTAAATAACATATTTTATATAGATTTGGACGGAAAAGAGTTAACGTAAAGGCCAGGATGGCAGATCGGCTATGCAGCCGCCTGCAGAGCGGCGTAGAGGGGTTCGACTCCCTTCCCTGGCTTAACATGATAACATGTCATTTGATGTGAGATTACACATCAACTACTATGCGTATGGAATATACCTTGCCCTTTTTAACGTATAGATTGTAGGGAGTAACGGCTTTTACATCAGTAAGCATGTACTCTTCCTTCAGAGTTTTTCCCAGAATGTATCCTTCTAGTTTGTACCTGTTGCTTTTGGTATCGAGTTTTGTTATTAGAAATTTGTAAGCTCCAAGAGAATGTATCTCACGTTGAGAAAGAATGTCCTGTAGCGTAAACCAGACAAGTTCTTCATAAGTTTTGGCTGTTTCACGTATTTTGATGCGTTTGATTTTATCATTAACCTTGGATATTCGTTTTGTATCAACCATGATACTCAACAGTGCTAGTGCCGCATTTTCTATGGCTTCTTTGAATGTCTTGCCGTAAGCGATGAAGGACATGTCTGCAGTATGCGGCATGTACTTGAATTTCCTCATGAAGTTCTCTTTATGAGAAAAGTTATATATGTTAATGATTGATTTGTATTGTCCTGTGAAGACAAGAGTAACTGCTGAAAATGATGAAGCCTATATCGGCAGAGGACTGTGCATGTTGCGTTATGATAAAAAGACCTTAATCGTTATTTTTGTCATTTTGATTGTTATCTCAATATTTAATCTGTTTTACATGACGCGACTGTACATAAGTGATGTTGATCCGTCAACATACATCGTAGTGCCATTGATGATGTTGCCGCTTCTTGCTCTGTTTGTATCTAAGGAAGATATCACACCAAAAGTTGGGAGAAAGGATATAGCATACGGTACAGTACTGTTTGTCTTGTTCGTTGTGATAAACGCATACCTTAGAGTTTCCATGTCATTATCTTTTTTGATATACAAGATTGATCTTCTTCTGATTCCGATACTGCTTGCGTCTTATGCAACCCTGTTATTTGGATTAAAAAATCTGAGAAAATTTTATCCGGTTTTTGTTTATGCAATTTTTGCATCGCCCATTCTTTTAATTCCAATAATAAACATGAACAGTTCTTTTGCAGATGCAAATTCAGTGCTGGTATATTCAGTAGTTAAATTTTTTATTAATGAGGCAAGGTTCATACCTCCAATAACAATAGCTGCAAACGGCAATTTGCTTGGAATAGGAGAAACTTGTGTCGGGATTGGTGTACTGATAGGAATCGCTTTGTTTCTATCCCCTGTTGCATACCTGTACGATGGAAGTTTTAAGAAAAAGTTTTTGTGGATTTTTTCAAGTGTACTTCTTGTTTTCATGCTTAACTTTTTGCGCATGTCAGGGATAGCCATTTCGTGGTTCGTATACGGACCAGACGTAGCAACATCCATAGTACACTCTTTTGCAGGCATATTACTATTCTACATATCAATAATTGTAATGATGCTTCTGGCAGGCAGGTTTGGGCTTTACGCTAGATCGGAAAAAAGGAATGTAGGAAAAGGTAAAAAAATATTAACAGGAATGACAAAGCTCGGAATAATCCTTGCCATCTTGTTTTCAGTGTTTTACTACCTGTTTACATCGTATTATAGCAACGTGCAATACATTTCACCAGCAATAATTTCAAATGCAAACAAATTGGATCTTTCCTCAATAAACTTGCAGAATTCGATAGGTTACAATATGAAAAGCGATCTTGTCTATAGCAATTACACATCGCTTTCTATGTCATTGTACGATAATGTTTCTTTAGGGGTTGTTGGTGTTTATGCAACTAGTAGTAACATGAAAAGGGAATTGTTGAAAAACAATGATGAGAGATGGAGTTTTACATTTTATGGTAATGATGGAAAAACCGCACACGTGAGTTATCTCGTTAGCAATAACACAGGCTTGATGCTTTATGACAGCCAATTGCCAATAATCCATGATGGAAAAATGTACATATTGAATGAGTATGAGGTGACAAACGCCACTGCCACAACTCCGGAAGTTTGCAGATATAACTTATTTTTAACTTTTGCATATAACTTATTTAATATAAAGTTTTACAATGATACTGCAAGAACAGAGGCAGTGTACGGTTACTGCACTCTATCGAGGCTGATTGACTGAACGTAACGTTTGAATACTCCGCTGGCGCGATTATTTACACTAAAAAAGCTGAAGATCTGCTTTTTTTATTTCTGATTAAGGAGAATGGCGATTATGACATACCGAAAGGACATATCGAAAGCGGAGAAACAGCAAGCATTGCTGCGAAGCGTGAGATAAAGGAAGAATCTGGAATTAATGTTGAGTTCATTCCAGGATTTGCGAAGGATATGCGTTACTTTTTCTATAAGCCAAAAAAGAAGAAGATACTCAAAAGGCTCAAAGTGTTTCTTTCAAAGGTTGGTGGTACTGATGTGAAGATATCGCACGAACATAAAGGATACGTATGGTTAAATTTTGAAGAAGCAAGAAGCTGTATAAGACACAAGAATATGAGAGATATGTTAGACATAGCTAATGAATATGCACACAGATATGAAAGAATTAATGCGCTTAATAATGAATATAGAAAAATTTCAAGTACAAAAAACTGGGATCTTAGCAAAAGGCTTGTTCCTGGAGAAGGGCCTCTAGATTCTGGAATTATGGTTATCGGGCAGGCTCCGGGAAAAAATGAGGATCAGGATCTGAAACCGTTCATAGGCAGAAGCGGAAATCTTCTTACAGGCATGTTGGCAAAAGCAGGATTGGATAGGAAAAAATTGTACATAACAAGCGTAGTGCAATTTTTTCCTCCGAAAAACAGGTTGCCCACAAGATCTGAGGTAGATGTGTGTAGACCTTTCATTAAAAAACAGATTGAAATACTAAAACCAAAATTCATAATATTACTTGGAAACATAGCAAGCATGACACTGTTAGGGATCGGGAGTGTGGAAAAAAACCATGGTAGATGCATAAGAAAAGACGATACGGAGTACATGATAACGTTTCACCCTGCAGCAATACTTAGATTTAAAGACAAGGCTCCTTTGATGCTTGGCGACTTGAAGAAATTCAGTGATATCATCAATAAGCACAAAAACTGAGTGTGCAATAAGAATAAAGAGATTGTCATGAATTATTATACAGGGCCTGTAGCTTAGCCTGGTTAGAGCACCCGACTGATAAGAATGATGAGTTTCAAACTCAGATATCGGGAGGCCGTGAGTTCAAATCTCATCGGGCCCATTTTTTATAATGACTTAGTTTTACGGAGATTGCGGTGCAAGTTTTCCAAAAACAAATTCTTCGAATGCATCTTCTAGTCTCCTAGGATCGCCTATCCCTATTAGTGCCATTTCATTTTTCCTTAATTCCATCACATCGCTTATGAACCTCACTTCTTCACTCTTCACTTCTCCGTGAGGATTGCTGGTTGTGAATACTATACAATCTCTCTTAAGAAATATGTTTTTGTGGAGATCAGAATTGAATTCGGAATCATTTGACCTTATCGCAAATGCCCTGTTTTTACCATTCATTTTTTCACGTATCTCATGGCCATTGCTAGTCGCAAAAACACCAGTTACATCAAAGATGTACAATTGATTAAGAGATTTGTTGCTGGATATATGTTCGGGTATTGAAGAGTATCTTCGTTGTAGAACTATGCCCACGCTTGCCAGCAAGGCGGCTGCTATGTAATACAGTTTGATCTGTGTACCAACCAATAGAAAAGAGAACGCTATAGTAAGGAAAGGAACAGACAGTATAGAATTCCCTGTTATTAGAGGACCAAGTATTTTTACAGAGTAGTAATAGAGCATTGTGCCTATCCCATAAGCCACAATCCCTAGAAATAAAATGGAAATTATGGTTGAAGGCGTAAATGCCACATTTATACTAGTGTGAGTAGTAACAACCAGGGCAGCTACTATAACAAGTGAGATAATGTTGAACAGAGCTATTGCACCAGCAGTATCGACGTTGTATCTGTTCATTATGAGTATGGAGCCTGTGCTACAAAGTGCAGAAAGTATCAATACACCAACATAACCAGACTCGGTAGAACTGAATGCAGACAACGTTCCACCGCTGAGTATTATGTATATACCCAAGAATCCTATGATAGTTGCAAGCATTTGCTTGGGCTTGACACGCTGTTTCAGAACAAGAGGAGTTAGAAGTGCTACCAGTATAACCCAACTCCTATAAACTATTCCACCTATGGCCGGATTAGTACCAAGAGTACCGATCCCTAGAAATAGCTGTGTAAGAACATCGTTTAAAAGTCCTGCAAAAAGCATTATTAGAAGCATGTCTTTTCTTTTTATTATGGAAGCAAGCCCTTTTCCTTTGTCTTTGGTGAGACTTATGCCAATTGACACAACAGAACCAATTAGAAAACCGTAAAACAGTTCAGGAAGCAGTCCTATATTTTTACCACCAATCTGTAAAAACACAGACCATAGCGAAATCTCGATAACTACAATTGCAAGTGCTACGAACCCTTTGTATGAACTCTTCACAGTGAATCTACAGTAGCAGGATTATAAAAAACCAGCATAGTTGTGTAAATTTATTTGTGTATTTTTCGGAATTTTACACATTGATTTATAAAAATTTGCATCTACAGATTATTATGGACTTGGAGCGTACGAGGTTTACTAATAGGGAGAAGATAATACTAAGAGAGCTAAGTGCAAACGCACGAGTTAGCCTTACAAAACTTGCAAAAAAAGTGAATTGTTCAGTAGTAACTGCATCAAAGATTATAGAAAAGCTTACTAAAGAGTTGGACATAAGATTCACACTTGAAGTCGATATGGACAGGCTCGGTCTGTCAGACAGACATATAATAACCATCAAATTTGACAAGATGCCTGATGAATCTTTTCTAAAAGGTTTGTTCGAGAACGATGCATATGCGCAAGACGTATATCTTACTAAGGGAGATTTTGATCTCATCATATTTGCAGCTACAGATACGCCGATAAACTACACGAAATGGGAAACGGATTTGGCAGCTGGACTTTCAGATTATCTTCCTGATTTGCGGCCTTCAGAGTTTGTCTTCCCACAGTTGGGGTATGTGCCGCTAAACGATGCATTTGTTGATTTTATAAGAGAGGAAATCAAAGCTGATAAAGGAGACAGGCAGATATTGAGAATACTTAATCAGAATTGTAGAATGAACTATAGAGAGATAAGCAGAGTTTTAGGGATGAACGAGGATACGGTTAGATATCGAATGTTCAGGCTCATTCGCAAAGGACTTATACACAGGTTCACAATTGCAATACAGAATCCAGGCTATGGTTACCTATTTGCTTACTTCCTTCGCTACAGATTTTATAAGGATACTACAACGAGGGCATTTCCGCAGATGAGGAACCATTACATGAAAGAAAGTGAGGAAATTCCATTGATTAACAGTTTTCCCATGATTGCACCGATAAGTGGTAGTTACAGGTCATTTGGAGAGGCATTCGGAAGTGATAAAAAAGAGGTGTTGAGTAAGAGCATAAAATGGCACGAGAGTCTGCTTAAGAAAGAAGAAGTTATGGAGAGACATGCGCTTGTTTTGAAGCCAATAAAAGGATTGATGCCACTAAGGAATCTTGATGCTAAGGAAAATTATAGATTTATATGGATTTGATGCTCTCTGGAATAATTTAAAATTCCTAAAATATAACAAATAAAATTCAAAAATAAGCAAGGTATATAAACCTGAAATTGCGCAATTTATTCATGGGATTTGGCACAGGAACGGAATTGTATCTTTATCTGATTTCCCCACACCCTACAGTTCTGTGTTTCGCCTTCAGGCCAAATCCCGACTACTTAAACAGGGATCTTTTATGAAAGGGGATAGAATAAATTCAATACTTTCTTACATTTTCGGAGATAGAAAAAAAGAGTATGATGCAGAAGGGCAAGTGGTGGCCGTAAAGGAATCGGAAAATGTTTGGCGCATAATTTATGCGAGAGAACTTAAAATGTACGAAGACATCCAAAAACAAGGCAGACAATAACAGTTTGCAACTAATCCTAACATAAGGTATAGAGTTTGGGACAAAAGTACCTTCTCTATGCCTTCGCCTTTTTGCGGGTAATTATCACATAGACTCTCTTTCCTAGATACCGTCTCGGTACATCTGCCTTTGCTGACGTTCCTATCGGCGTAAC
>JAJZIU010000040.1 GCA_021810455.1 Microcaldota archaeon | reverse complement strand
ACAAATGTAGTATTCACTAGTGATTGGTATAATGGATACACACAACCATGATGATTATGAAAACTTTTGAGAAAAGTTTTATCAAAAATCAATCCGCAATGGAATATCTGATGACTTATGGATGGTCTATACTAATAATCGCAGTAGTGCTCGGCGCACTTTCGTTTCTCGGCATATTCAATCCAATAACATTTGCTCCGAAAGCAAATCCAGGAAGCTGTCAGATCGTGAAGAATACACAATTAGGGATAAGCAATTTGGTAGGAAGCTGCAACAACCAGGTGCCGCAGTATGTTGCGCAGTTTAGTAATAGTTTAATAACAATGAACACAAGCAATCTAATGAACCAACACTTTACAATCACATTGTGGTTCTATGAGCCATCATATCCAAATTTAAGTGGAACTTATCCCACGGTAGGAGTAGGAAATGGATTCGTATATGGAGTTATGTATCTTTTACCCACTTCGGGAGACAACAATGGAGGCGTGACAGTGGGAAATTATCCGAATGAAAATTACTTACCAAATCCATCTCCACCTACAAGGGTGTGGAATTTTGTTGCTGCAACGTACAACGGAACACAGATTAGTGTTTATCGTGGTTCCAATAAAGAAAATTATCTTAGTTATAACGGTCCTGTTGATTATTCTTATTCTATTGCAGTGATAGGCGGAGTTAGTGGTTATAATGAACTTTCAACAGGAAATTATTTACTGTCTAATATTCAGATTTATAACACGTCATTAACTAACTCTTCATTAAAAGCGCTTTATCAGGAAGGTATAGGAGGAGTGCCAATAGATCCTCAGCGTTTAGTTGGTTGGTGGCCGTTGAATGGCAATGCGAATGACTATTCGGGAAACAACAACAATGGTGTACCTACAAATGTATTATACATAAGCGATTGGTATAGAGGGTATGTGCAGCCGTGAAGATTTAGAATGACCAGAAGCCTTTCTTGCCATCTTTTTTAGTTAGTTCCTTGAACTTTTCTATGAGTTCTCGTTCCTCATTGGATAGTGATCTTGGCATTTCTATATTTATGTTGACTATTTCATCTCCGTAAGAACTTGTCCTGAAGCGTTTTATCCCTTCATTCTTTAGAATTATCTTCTTGCCTGGTTGGGTGCATTTCTCAATTGTTATATTCTTCTCGCCGTTTATCGTTGGCACAGTTACCTCTCCGCCGAGTATTGCAGTGTAGAAAGGAATGTCAACAGTGGTGTGTAAATCGTCCCCTTGTCTTACGAATCTTCTGTCATCCAAAGTGTTTACCTCTATGTAAAGATCTCCGGCTCCGGTGTTTAAGTAGTCACCCAATCCCTGTAATCTTAGCCTCATGCCATCTCTCACACCAGCAGGTATAGTTACCTCAACCTTGTCATTGGCCACGGTGCCGCCTTTGCCGCTGCAGATTTTGCATTTTCTTTCGTATACTTTTCCCTTACCTCCGCATGAGTTGCATGTAGAAACAACTTGCATTCTGCCAAAAAATGTATTTGCAATATTAGAAACTCGTCCACTGCCGTTGCATTCTGAACAGCGTACTGTTTTGTATCCTGGTTCACCACCATTGCCATCACAATGGCTGCATTTCTTAACATGCTTAACGTTTATTTCTTTCTTGACTCCGTTTGCGACATCCTTGAGAGTTATGTCCATACGATATAGTATGTCGTTTCCACGTGTTTGTGATGATTGCCTTCCAAAAAGATCTCCGAAAACATCGTCGGTGTTTGTTGAACCGAAATTGAAATTCAAACCCAAATCACGGAATATATCCTGAAAATTGAAATTTCTGAACAAGTCTTCCTGAGAGTATCTTTGATTGAATTGCTCTGGACCAAATGAATCATACTGTTTGCGTTTCTCCGCATCGCCGAGTACGGCATAAGCCGCGTTTATCTCCTTGAACTTCTCTTCTGCCGCTTTGTCACTATTACGATCCGGATGGTACTTCAGAGCAAGTTCTCTGTACGCCTTCTTGATCTGTTCCTGTGTTGCACTCTTGCTTACCCCAAGTACTTCGTAGTAATCTCTCATACTCAAGCCTTCTTGTCATCGACCTTGTAATCCGCATTTACTGTGTCGTTGCCTGAAGAATCTCCTTCAGGAGGAACACTTCCCGGGCCAGGACCTGGAGCGCCTTGTTGCTGCGAACCGTACATGCTGGATCCCACATCCTTGAGTACATCGTTGAGCCTATCGTATCCGCTCCTTATGTTGTCTACATTGTCACCTTTGAGGAAGTCCTTGAGCTCATCCTTTGCACTCTCAACCTTGCCATAGATATCGCTTGGAATCTTTTCTTTATAGTCCTTGAGAGTCCTCTCAGCATTGTACACCAACGATTCGGCATCGTTTCTCAACTGTATCTTTTCCAGTTCTTTTTTATCCTGTTCTGCGAAATCCTCTGCTTCTCTGACTTTCTTGTCAATTTCAGATCTGTCCATCTTGTGAGGAGCGATGACCTGCATGCTCTGTTCCTTTCCAGTTGCCTTGTCCTTTGCAGTAACGTGCAGTATGCCGTTAGCGTCTATGTCGAATGTCACTTCTATCTGAGGCATTCCCCTAGGCGCAGGAGGTATTCCGGTAAGTTGGAATCTCCCTAGTTCGACATTATCTTTAGAAAGTTTTCTTTCTCCCTGCAGAATGTGTATGTCTACTAAAGGTTGGTTGTCATCAGCGGTTGTAAACACCTGAGATTTCTTTATTGGAATCGTAGTGTTCCGCTCTATTATTGGAGTGGTTACTCCGCCTAGCGTTTCAACACCGAGAGATAATGGCGTTACATCGAGAAGAACTATATCTTTAACTTCTCCAGTAAGCACTCCAGCTTGTACAGCTGCACCGAATGCCACTGCTTCCATTGGATCCACTCCTCTTTCAATCTTCTTACCAAGAAGCTGCTCAACGTACCTCTGAACTATTGGCATTCTTGTAGGCCCACCGACAAGTATTATCTTGTCGATATCTTTAGGTTCAAGTTTTGCATCCTTCATGGCTTGCATCACAGGCTTTGTTGTTTTCTCGACTATTGGAAGCACTATGTCCTCAAGTTTTGCCCTTGATAAAGTGTAAGTAAAGTTGAAGGGTTTGCCATCAGGCGTCTGCGTAAGGAATGGTAGATTAATCTCGCTGTTGAGTGTCGTAGACAGCTCTATCTTTGCTTTTTCAGCAGCTTCCTTGACTCTTTGCATCGCCTGGTTGTCCTTGCCTATACTGACACCTAATTTTGAGATTTCAGCTGTAAGGAAATCTGTTATTGAAGCATCCATATCGGTTCCTCCGAGTTTAGTGTCACCGTTAGTTGACTTTACTTCAAAAACACCATTTCCAAATTCCATTATCGTAACGTCAAGAGTTCCTCCTCCAAAATCGTAAACAAGTATTTTCATATCTTTTCCTACTTTGTCAAGGCCATACGCAAGTGAAGCTGCCGTAGGTTCGTTGACTAATCGTACAACCTCAAGTCCGGCTATTTCTCCTGCATCCTTTGTAGCCTGCCTCTGATTGTCGTTGAAGTAAGCAGGAACAGTTATCACTGCTTTTTTGACTTCTTCTCCAAGAAAAGCTTCAGCATCCTTCTTTATTTTCTGGAGAAGAATAGCTGAAAGTTCCTGTGGAGTGTACTCCTTTCCGAATATGCCATACTTGGCATCTTCGCCCATTTTTCGCTTGAACGCACTGACAGTGCCTTCTGGATTTGCAACCGATTGTCTTCGCGCAGGTTCTCCTATCAACCTTTGGCCGTCTTTCGTAAATGCAACATAGCTTGGAAAGGATTTGCCATAAAGCGACGTCCCCTCAGCACTCGGTATTATCACTGGCCTGCCTCCTTCGAGTACGGCTGCGGCTGAATTTGATGTTCCTAGATCTATTCCTATTATTTTCATACTTATTCACCTTTATTTTCGTTTGTTTCTTTCGACCCCTTTGAAACTATTACAGAAGCGGGTCTTAGAAGTATGCCATTGAATACGTAACCTTTTCTCACTGTTTCGAGTATCTTTCCTTCATTCTCATTACTCTCCTTAGTCAATATTATTTCGTGCTTGTAAGGATCGAACTTCCCATCTGCTTCGACTTCTTGCAAACCTTCCTTTTTCATCATATCGAACATGTTTGAAAAAACAAGAGCAATACCTTTGTCTTTCTCGTTGTCGAGATTCATGGATTTTATTGCAAGTTCGAATTCATCCAGTATGGGAAGCATCTTTGACATAAGCTCCGCTTTACCTATAGTCCTCATATTGTCAACCTCCTTAGCCGAACGTTTCTTATAATTGTCGAATTCTGCGGCGAGTCTTAACAACCTGTCCTTGAGTTCTGATGTTTCAGAAGAACCATCTATATGCCCATCGGTTTTATTTTCAGTGTTAGTATTATTTTTGTCGTTTTCTTCTGCCATAAAAAACATCCATTGTTATTTTATCAAGCATTTCTGCAAACTCCATCATTCTGTTGAACTCGCGAACCATATCAGCCTGGAGCTCTTCTATAGTACTTTCCATGTCATTTGACCTTAAGTAGTACTTTCTTCCTTTCCTTATTACAAGTCCAGAATATATGAATCGGTTAAGATGATATATAACAGTGCTTCTAGGTATTGATAATTTTTCATTGAGATTCTTGCTAGTCACGCCTTCTCCGGAAACGCTGTTGCCCACAATTTCCTTGAGTATCAGTGGTTCGATCTCTGCGCCTTTGTTTGCGAGTCCGAAAACTTCACAGAACCATTCGTAGAGATCTTCATTTCCATTTTTTGGAGGTCTGTTGGTTACCTTTATTACAAGCTTCTCTGTATTTGCCATTGTTTAAGAATAAGTGGATTAGATATATAAATATTTGCTTATTTTCAATAAAAAGTTGAAATATCAAACTTTTATTATTCATTATTGCACTTTTAGGATTTGGCTTATGTTTATAGGCTTGATTGAATTAGATATGATCTGTGTAATTTCATGTTTAAATC
>JAJZIU010000039.1 GCA_021810455.1 Microcaldota archaeon | reverse complement strand
CTCTTATTTGAAATGCAAGCCCAAGGTCAATTCCAAAATTGTATATCCTGTCTGCTTCTGCATGTTTACCATAAACCGCAACTATGTTGCAACATGACGCTATCAAAGACGCACTTTTTAATCTGGCTATATCCATATACGTTTTAAGAGAAGGAAATGAACTGCCATTGTGATATTTATTATCCAGGATCTCTCCGGCACACATGTCCATTGAAGCCTGGCTTATAGATCTCATGACATCGCTGCCATAATCTGCAGACATCATTATGGCCTTTGATATGAGCGCATCTCCTGCGAGTATGGCTGATTCTTTTCCGTATTTTATATGAACTGCCTCCACACCTCTCCTAAGTTCATCTCCGTCTATTATATCATCGTGTATCAATGATGATGTATGGATAAGCTCTGCAGCAACTGCTAAATCTACAAATTTATCTGGTTTTTCTCCGATTGCATCCGCCCCTATGAAGACAAGAGTGGGTCTCAAAAGCTTGCCTACATCGTTGAATAAGTGTACTGTTGGTTTGTAAAGTAAAGGGTTTACAAAGTCTTTGTATCTAAAAGAGGATAATCTCACAGACGTTTTTTCAATACTTCTTTTAACATTTTTAGGAAGTGAAGCGGTAATTTTTTCATAAAATCTCATACGATCATTTATTACACAATTAACAAAGTACACAACTTATATAAAGATAAGTTCGTGAAATGGAATCTGTATCATGTATAAACAAGGTCTTTACCAAGTTACCGATATCTTTATAAATGAGATTCCACATAATCTATATCACGTAGTGAAAGCGAAAGCTGATCCTACAGAGGAAAATACAACATGCCAAGAGAATTTGGAGAAGAAGAGGGCAGAGGAGATAGAAGGTCCGGAATAAAACCGAACTATTTTCTGCCAAAGCCTGTGAAGGTCGGAGACGAACTTGATTTGACCATAGAAGCAACAGCTTCTAAGGGAGACGGCATCGCAAAGAAGGACGGATACGTCATCTTTGTAAAAGATGCAAAGCAAGGAGATTCAGTTAAAGTAAAAATAACTGAAGTCCGTGCCAGGTTCGCCATAGGCGAAAAAGCACAGTAAAAAGAAAGTACTGCAACGTACTAAGATTTTTGTTTATTTCTTTTATTAGGTTTACCTTTTCTTATTTTTGATTTGTAAAATTTATAACAAACACATATCCCATAATTGATTTATTGTAGTTTATACACTCTGCTACCTTCCGATACTCTGTGTTTAATCTTTACTCCTATCGAATCTCCTTCAGATGCTTCTGAAACATCGTTTCGATCTATCTGCATGCTGGATATCTTTAGTCTCAATGTTTCATCACCATCGTCTATCTCTACCGTGTCGCCAACACTCAGCCTATCTGTAAGCTTTATTGCAGCCACATTTATCCTATCGAAGTATTTTTCCACTTCGCCTATCTCATTTCTTTGACTACCATGATGCGATGAAGTTTCTATGTTTTTTCTAATCTGTCTCATTTCTCTCTCATCCAGAGCGTTCAAAGATTCCATCGTGCTATCCAAATCTCTTGATTTTTTTCGTTTAAAACCGAACATAAAATCATATACCATTAAACACTAGGTTATAAAAACAAAAGCAGAAACTACTCACATTTTATGTGAAAACTTAGAGAATATGCGAACGCCGGGATTTGAACCCGGGTTTTTGGCTTTCTTCTTTTTAATAAAACTTTTACTAAAAAGTCTAATGGAAGGCCAGAGTCCTACCAGGCTAGACTACGTTCGCTTGCTTATACTTGTAACGCAAAATAAATAAATTGATTTGTAATCTAACATCACTATTTTGAATGTTATTTATTAATTCGAATATATTCTTTTATCGCGTTTATCGTGTATGGTTCAACATTCATTTTCAAGGTTTTATCAACAGGAGCCCATACGTATTCTTCACTTTCATGGTTTAGTTTTATCTTGTCATTTTTGGTTTTACATGAAAAATCAAAGAATATGAAATGTCTTTTCTTCCAGAAATCATTTCCATAAATGAACTCTTGGTGCATTAAGTATTTTACATCGTAAATTCTCAATCCAGTTTCTTCCAATATCTCTCGCTTCAAAGCATTTGCCATACTCTCTCCCAATTCAACGTGTCCTCCAGGAATGACATACATGCCCTTCCATTTATGCGATTTGACGAGGAGAATCTCGTTCTTTTTATTAAATATCAAAGCTCCTACTGTCGGCTCTGGGAAGATCTGTTTTTTGTTACTCATTGTTTTCCACCAGTATTATCCATAATATAAGTATGCATTATTAACAGTATACTAACCTTTGCGATTGCAAATCTTTATAAATATGCTCCTGCAAAACATTATCCTGTAGCAAAAGTGTTTGTATACTGTACAGCACGCCTTGCTCAAATGAAAATTCCTATTTGGAATTGGATGTAGTCTTGAGAATGCAAAGAAGACCGCAACGATTGTAATTTTAAGTAAATCAACTCCAGTCGATGCTGCTGGAGGACACTGCTATCAGATTTCGACAGCCATGCAAGTCAACGCAGCAGCTTTGTTGCGTGGCACACGGCTCAGTAACGCGTGGTCAATCTACCGTAGAGAAGGGTACAACTTTGGGAAACTGAAGCTAATGCCATATATGCTAAGGCATCTGGAATCGATGCTTAGCTCAAACGGTACGCAAAATGTAGCGCAACCGCTCTACGATGAGACTGCGTCGGATCAGGCAGATGGCGGGGTAACGGCCCACCATACCTTTGACCCGTAGGGGATATGTGAGTATGAGCCCCGAGAAGGGCACTGAGACAAGGGCCCTAGCGCTACGGCGTGCAGCAGGCGCGCAAACTCCACAATGCGCGTAAGCGTGATGGGGGGAGTCTGAGTGGCGGGTTAACCCCCGCCTTTTGCCAAGTTTAGCAAGCTTGGCGAATAAGTGCTGGGTAAGACCGGTGGCAGCCGCCACGGTAATACCGGCGGCACAAGTGGTGTTCACTATTATTGGGCTTAAAGCGTCAGTAGCTGGCTGAAACCGTCTCATGTGAAATATAGGCGCCTAACGCCTATACGTGCATGAGATACCTTTCGGCTAGGGAGCGGGAGAGGTCAAGAGTACTTATGGGGTAGGAGTAAAATCTTATAATCCTATAAGGACTACCTGTGGCGAAGGCGCTTGACCAGAACGCATCCGACAGTGAGTGACGAAGGCTAGGAGAACGAATCGGATTAGATACCCGAGTAGCCCTAGCAGTAAATCATGCAGACCCTGGTGTTGCGCCTATCTCGAATAGGTGCAGTACCGTAGGAAAACTGTTAAGTCTGCCGCCTGGGGAGTACGGCCGCAAGGTTGAAACTTAAAGCAATTGGCGGGGGAGCACACAAGGGGTGGATGCTACGGTTTAATTGAATTCAACGTCGGAAAAATCACCTGGAGCGACGGCAGAGTGAAGGTCAAGCTAAAGACTTTACCTAACAAGCCGAGAGGTGTTGCATGGCGATCGTCAGTTCGTGGTGTGAACTCTCCGGTTAAGTCCGGTAAGCAGGTTGAGCAGCGATGAAAACAAAACTAACTAAAAGCATATGTTATATGGCAGGCTTGCATAATCATGCCAAAGGTGAGCTGAGCAGGGTTGGAATAACAACAAGCGTAAATGAGATAGAAGAGAAGTTTGTTGAGATCTGCATAAAAGAATTGCAGATACAACCCAACAGGATCATCATGGAAGATAAAGACGGTGTAAGGACCGTTTACTTTTATCATACCAAGATGAGTAAGATGCTCAAGCGAATCTGCGATAGTGAAACGAGAATTTTCACTAGAATCAACGAGCTTTCAAGAAGCTACGTTGCAGGCATGTTTGATGCTTCCGGTCACATCTCCAAAGGCAGAGTCTTTATCAAAGGACTCGATGCAAGGGATGAATTGATGCTTCAACAGTTAGGAATTCATACAAGTAATGGCACTATTCGGAACATATCAAGTTTCTTTATTCTTATAAGAGGCTTTAGTGTTTTGTTAGAGCATGCTCAGCTGCCCGGTAACGAACGAGACCCTCACTGACAGTTGCTACTGCGTAGTGATACGTAAGGCACTCTGTCAGGACTGCCTGCGTTTAAGCAGGAGGAAGGAGAGGGCTACGGTACGTCAGTACGGCCCGAATCTCCAGGGCTACACGCGGCATACAAAGGTTAGCACAATAGGTTGCCACCCAGAAATGGGGAGCTAATCCTTAAAACTAACCTAAGTTCGGATTGAGGGTTGCAACTCACCCTCATGAAGCTGGAATCCCTAGTAATCGCTTGTCACTATCGAGCGGTGAATATGTCCCCGCTCCTTGCACACACCGCCTGCCAAGTCATCCAAGTGGGGTCTTAGTGACGCAGTATCTTTTAGGTGCTGTCGAATTAAGGTTCCGTGAGGGGGGCTAAGGCATAACAAGGTATCCGTAGGGGAACCTGCGGATAGATCACCTCAAATATAACATTTAAGTGTGCGTTAACTGCTGCGGCTTCTCATTAAACTCAAGACTACACTCCTTTTTCATATTTTATTTTCATGTCAAGTATGAGGTTAGAAAATGAGGATAAGAAAGCGTACTCATGTCTTCAGATCTGCGTTCCTTCCTAATATTTTTATCAGGCTTTCGAACATTCTTTTTGTTTCTTCAGGATCCCTAACTCCTATGCAATCAACACCGTTTATTCTAACGGGATAGTCATTACCTCCTTCGAACATAGCATCTCCAAAGTACAGTATATCATTTTTCTTCAATCCGTTTAATTCTGCAAGTTTTTCTACTGCCATTGCTTTGTTGATCCTTGTAATGTCTATCGAAGTCATTCCGGCAGCAAAAACTTCTAGCCTTTGAGGTATGAGTCTCCTGAGCATCTTTGTCAAAGCCATTCTTTTGGTTCCATCAGGATCGTATCCCATCCTTTCTTCGCTCGATGAATTATTTCCAAGGAGTCCAATACTAACCTGGCTTCCTTTATACACCTTCTCAAAATTGTATATGTGCTCTCTTCTAAAAACAGAACTTAGTGCATAATTTATCAGTCTTCTTTCATTAATGTCAAGACGTTCTTCTTCGTAAACTGGAACCACTGTTCCCTTATCCATTACGAAGGCAGTTCCACCATAGTTGGCCATCATCCAGATCTTAGGGAATTGGCCTCTTTCATTCATTTGTTCACATACTGGTTTTGCAAAGCTATTGGTAATGCTTTCTATTCCGGATCCACTTATAACTCCGAACCTTCCATCTCCTAATCGCAACGCAAGCTCGATTATGACGTTTGCCATCTCTTTTT
>JAJZIU010000038.1 GCA_021810455.1 Microcaldota archaeon | reverse complement strand
TTGCGTGGAGATGACAAGTGCGAATCCATACTTTCTCCCTTCTCTGATCACTCTCGTTACCAGAGTTTCTTTACCGTTATAGTTGGCTACGGCCTTATATGCATCATCCAAAGCTATGTTTAAGCGTACTCCGTTTTCCTTGTTTCCTTCAAACTGCTCGATTATCCTTTGTATTATTGATAAGGTAACTATTGTTTTTTCAGAATCTGTAAGTTTGGATAAATTTACAATGTTGCATGTTGATGATACGTTCTTCCAAAACTCCTTTGGCTCATTGCCGAATATTCCCATCGACTGACTCAGTTTCTGCAGTATGTACCTTAGTTGCAATTTGATCTCTTTGTACTCTTCGTTGTCTATCTCATTTTCTACACTCATAAACAAATCTTCCATGTTTATTTCTTCGTTATTCTCATAAAGCTCTGTCATCATGTCTCTGATTCTCTGAGTTTGCAGTGGTGTCAATTCGAGAGCTATCTGCAGTGTTTCTGATGCCATGCCTGCCCTTCTTTGTCTTTCCATTCCATTGAGCAACAATGGATTTATTTTCAACGAATTCGGAACATTCCACACATTCGCTATGTCCTTCATATTCTCGTAAGTTCCGTTCCAGTCTATTATAAGGAAAGGAATGTCAAATTTTTCCATAGACCTTATCAACAGTGTTTCCTGTGTTGTCGATTTTCCGGATCCTGATTCCCCTATTATCATCACATGGGGGTTTGGCTGACTCTTCACCTGTAGGTCGTACACTCCTTTAGAACCAGTGTATATTGGCTTTGATAGTTTTGTGCCTTCTGTTGTTCTTTCAATCATGTGTGATGGGTGTGGATATTCATAGCCTATGTTTATTCCGTTATGTCTGTGCTTTTTCATCCTTTCCATGGCGTACGAGTAAGCAATGAAAATCATCAGTGTCACCACGAAGAATATCTGAAGGCTTACTGAAAATGCAAAGAACGGGAAGAGGAGCTGCATAAGGAAAAATGCTAGTACATGCTCGCTGAACTTCGGATGCCTACCTTTTCCCTTGTTCACGTATTCGAAGAATTCATCAACTACTCTCTTCCTGCTTTTCGTGCTGTTCCTTATGTATATCAGAAGTGCCGTTATCCCTATCAACACTACGTACATAATGTATTCTAATAAATCCAAAATGGCTCCCATCGATCCCGATTAAGCATTGAAAATCATGTTTAAAAACATATCCATTAGTGAATATCCGGCACTTGCCTTTTGTTCCTGCAATGGATTATTAAACTCTGGAATTATCTTGCTCTTTTTTTCTTTAGTTTGCCTTCTTTTATTATTTTAGGAAGTATTCTTGCAACCTGTTCTCGAGGTATGTTCAATCTTTCTATTATGAATGATTCGGTTATGCGCTTCATACCCAAGATCTTTGCTGATTCTATAAGATTCCTTATGTTTTTCTCTGCTATTTCATCACTTACGTTTCTGTGCAGTTTCAAATCATTCGAATTGTTGCTCTCCACCATACACAACTCCAATCCATATGCACTTGAAGCTTTATTTACGAGTCTTTTTAAATCTATCCATTCTACGTTAGTACAATGGTGGAAAAATGTCTTACATGGATGAACTAACGTTCCTTTGGAACATGTTATGGAAACCAGATAAATATGCTAAGAGGCAATTGGACTTTGGAAGCGCGCTTAAATTATACTACACGCTTGCCATACTTCCGTTCATAGCATACATAGTGTTCGGTGCCATAGCCATAGCTTTTGGATACAGTGTACACGATTTCGGAGCAAACTCCGCAGCGATTGCTCCGTTCTATCATGCTCTCGCATCTGTGTCATATCTTGCCCTGTTGTGGGGTGGCATTGTTCTTTTCTTCATAGCTCTGCCTTTGGGGATAGCGATAGATGCTCTTATCTATCAACTTATTGCAAAGTTCTTCCTCAAGGCTTGGAATGGAGATTACAGCAAAACGTTTGCCGCACTTGTATTCGGATTATTCCCTATGCTTGCTCTGCTTTGGCTTAGTGTAATACCCGTATTCAGCACCATATTCATCATAATAGCACCAATATGGTCAATAGTAGTGCTCGTAATAGCGTTGTCAGTGCAACAGAAAATAACAAGATTGAACGCACTGTTGCTTTTGTTGTTAAAATCGTTCCTTGTATTTCTTGTAATGGCCTTGTTGGGGCTCTCCGTGTTTGCATCAATGGCATACGTAGTGAGCAGTCTGGTGTCTGCTGGTACTGCTGTAGTTCCTCTATCAAATGCAACTACAAACTGGACGGCAATGCCTCATTGGAACTGGGGAGGAATGATGGGAGGTCCTTGGTGGACAACATAGTCTGATCGTTTTTGCTATGCATTTTTTGCATAGCTATTTCTATTTTTTAACTTTTTTGATTTAGAAAAGATAATATTATATATCAAGAAATCGTATGGTTTATACTAATCCTAAGGCATTCACTTGACTGCCATAACGTTTTGGTATAGATTCCATGGCGAAGAAAAACAATCCAAATAGAAGGGTACAACTGTTCAATGATTCCGAAAAAAGCATTCTCACTTCATTAAGAAAAATGGACTCTGGTAACAATCCGATGATAGATCTTCAGAGGCACGTACCAAAATTTTCACTAAAAACTATACAGGATTTTGTTGATCTCAGTCTTATAGAGCTTTCTAGAACCATTAGCCAACATTCAAATGGTAGATACAGCACTGCAGATAGGATATCAGTACTTACTAATTTTGCATCACAGCCTGCCATAGATTACTCGTTAATCGAATCTGCACATTTTGGCAAAGCTGAGGAAACAGACATTCTTGGAAGACGTGCTACAAGACTTGCAATTGAAAAAGCATCACGTGAACCCGGGCTTTCCAATACTGTTGAATCCACTATCCTTAATCTGTTATCAACTGCAAGAGACAGAGAGCTGCGTGAAACTGCCGCTCTAACACGTGATTTGAAGATTGCAGAGACCTTAAATGGTCAAAGATTGAAGGAGTTGCTCGTTGAACTTAAAGAATTGATAAGAGTACCCGATTCTCAACTATTCGACTCTCCTTATTTTCAAAACGTTGAAAGAGATATCTCAAGGAGCAATCGCACTATTGAAATTGGCATAAATTCATTATTTATAAGAGCTGTTGCTCACAATGACGTCGAAACCTTGAGGATACTACTTCCAATAACAGAAAACAGTACAATAAAACTCACTCTGCTAAACAGGCATTTTGGAGAAAACGTTAAGCAAGAGTTGGAAAACGAACTAGACAAGAGAACAGATAACTAAGGTGTTTACATGGTACAAAGATTTTCTGAAGCAGGAGGCAATAACTCTAAAAGAACGTTTGAGGGATTATACAGAAAATTCAAACTGATAAATGCACCAACCAAGGGCGACATTAGCGAATTATGGGATAACAAAGAGATGCTTTTTTCGTATAATCTCAGCACGTTATCCAATCACCAGTTTTGGTCAAGCACTCTCTTACAAACTATCTCATCTAATAAAAACACGTCAAACGAGATGCTTAGGGAGATAGGTGCACGGGCAAATCTTTCGAATATTTTCTCATTGGATGTGCTTAGTTCTGTAGTACAGAATCCAAACGCGGAAAATGATACTATTTCAATTGTTTTTGCCAAGTGCGAATCAAACATGCTCGGAACAATATCTTATGAAATCATGCGTGCAATAGCTACAAATCCTAAAACCGACGTTTCGATACTTGAAGCCATGATCACAAAGATACTGAAATTAGATGGCGTCTACGATGAAAAAAACAATTCAATCTATGAAGCCGATAAAAGTCTTGAAGAAATAAATTCGATAGATACGGGACCCAAGGCCATGCCTAACGAATATTCGATGTTGATAAAAAACTCACTTAGACGCTCTGCAAAGGAAGAAAAATCAATGGCTAAATCCGATTTGGAAAAAGCTCTTGATCTGGTTATGGTTGCAGTTTCAAATCCCAACATTTCAGAAAGTGCAATTGAAGGTGTCATGTTTTTTGCAGTATTGAGTTCAAAAAGGGAAGACTCCACTTTGAACAATCTATTCCTGCAATTGATTGTTAATCCAAAGGTGTCTATAGAGAATCTTGAGTTCATGTCTAAAGCAGAATTAAGTCCTGTCATAAAATTGATTGTAAACGAAGAACTGAAAAACAGATGGAAAAACCAAAGATAATAAAACAAATGGTAATAACATGGTAACAAAAAATAAGAATCCAGAAGAAATAAATGCAAAAAAGTTAAAGAACGAAATCAGGGAAATTATAGAAAACTGTTTTGGAAAGAATGCGACTTCTGGAGAAATACGCAGAAAGATGTGGGACATAGATTCTGGATTCGAATTTCATCCTGAATTTGCAAAGAAATTTGCAGATACACTTATTTCAAAATATTCAAACATGCCTTATGTTGCAGCCGAACTAACATCGGTTGTAAGATATACACTTGCAAATAGAGAGCATGATGTGATACCACAGCAGAACAAAGCCCTTGAAATAATGGGAAGTGAAAATTTCATATCAACATTAAAACAATTTAACGAAGGTCCGAAATCCAACCTAAATACCGCTATTTTCCTGCTAACAACGGCCACTATGTCGGAAAGTCAGGAAGCAGTTGACAAATTGGCGAAGATAATTCTTACAGTAGCAAAAGAAAGCCCTACACTATTTGAAAACGTGTTTAGTACTTATTTATCTATAAGTGGTACTGAACTGGCAAACTACATCAATGCAGATCTTAGCAAACAAAACAACCTTAAAAAAATAAAGCGCGACGATGACGGTCAATTAACGCTATTCTAAGCTTATGTCTCACGTAATCAGTATATTCTTTAATTATATTAGTAATTCTAACATATACTTAGAATATAATAAAACGTTTATGAAATTATATGATGTAGCTTAATTATGATCTACAAATGCAGTATTTGCAAACTGCACTATGCAAATAAACACGATGCTGAAAAATGCTATGCTTGGTGCTCTATTAATAATAGTTGCAACTTGGAGGTAAGTAAAAAATCTATAGAAGCAATTCGAAGCCGAAACAAAATTAAGAATTGAACTGTTTATATAACTTGCAATTCAACAATCTTACTCAAATAATATTAGTAATTCTAAAATAGTAATAGAGTTATAAAAATCGCTTTCTTTTGAGTTTATACGCAAGATTTTTTACCCATATAAATAATTGCATTATAATATATGAACCATATAATGCTTAAATTAGAGGGTATTTTTGTCGTCGGAGACCAATATTTTGCATTTTGCATTTCCCTATTTTTTATCTTCCATATTAATGAAATATAATATATAGATTT
>JAJZIU010000009.1 GCA_021810455.1 Microcaldota archaeon | reverse complement strand
GACAAACGGGCATTTGGTTGGAAGGTGTGGCAGAAAGTGGACGAGAGGATTGACACCGCGATAAGTTGCATCGCAGTGCTCCATAACCTATTCCGGATGGGTTATGGATGACTTTTGTCCCAAACTCGCGTGAATAGAAAAATATAAATATTTAATCAGAACAAATATTTCTGTTTAGCGATCTGAACAGATATGTGCTAAAAATTCTATTTATAGGTTGATAAATATGGCAGAGAATCAATTAGGTGGACAACAGTATCTTATTTTGCCTGAAGGAGCAAACAGGCTTATAGGCAAAGAAGCGCAAAGAACCAACATAGCCGTAGGTTATGCTGTATCGAGTATTGTAAGAACAACTTTAGGTCCTAAGGGGATGGACAAAATGCTTGTTAGCGAGCTTGGTGACATAGTTATAACCAACGATGGTGCTACTATATTGGAAGAAATGAATGTCGAGCACCCTGTAGCTAAAATAATGGTTGAGATAGCAAAGACGCAGGATAAGGAAGTTGGAGATGGCACTACCTCTGCAGTAATAATTGCGGGAGATCTTCTCAAGAATGCTGGAAATCTGTTGGATCAGGGTATACCTCCTGCATCAATAATTAAAGGATATGAGATGGCAAGAGACAGAGCCCTTGAAGTTTTGTCTTCTTATTCAACAAATGTAAACATAGATGAAGAAGACAAATTGCTTAGAGTAGCAATGATATCTATGGGCTCAAAGAACATAGGTGGTGATCACACTAAGAAACACCTGGCTTCATTATCACTTCAGGCAATAAAACAAGTAGCCGAGAAGACAGGAAATAAAGTTTCTATAGATCGCGATTTCATAAAGCTAGAAAAGAAGGAAGGCGGCTCATTGGAAGATACATCATTTATAAATGGAGTTCTAATAGACAAAGAAGTAGCACATCCAGGTATGCCAAAAACCGTAAAGAACGCAAACATAGCACTACTTGATGTCGCTCTGGAAATAGAAAAAACAGAAACTGATGCAAGAATAGAGATAACTTCTCCAGAACAGATGCAGGCTTTCTTGGAACAGGAGGAAAAGATGCTCAAGGGAATGGTTGATAAGATAGCAAAGAGCAAGGCAAACGTCGTATTCGTACAGAAAGGAATAGACGATGTCGCACAGCACTATCTGGCTAAGAACAGCATAGTTGCAGTAAGGAGAGTCAAGAAGAGCGATATGGAAAAACTGGCAAAGGCTACCGGCGCAAGACTTGTAACGAGTCTTGACGATCTTTCAGATTTAGATCTTGGTTATGCTGGTCTTGTTGAAGAAAGAAAGATCTCCGGAGAACAGATGATCTTCGTAGAGAAGTGCCGCGATCCAAAGAGTGTTACTATTTTCATAAGAGGAGGTACAAAACAAATGGTAGACGAAGTTGAACGAGCACTTACTGATGTTATGGGCGCACTTGCAAGTACTATAGAAGAAGGAAAATATGTGACTGGAGGAGGCAGCACCGAAATAGAAGTTGCACTCAAACTTAGGGACTATGCAACTGATGTAGGAGGCAGAGAACAACTCGCAATACAAGCATTCGCGGATTCACTTGAAGTAGTGCCAAAATCACTTGCGGAGAGTTCTGGAATGGATCCTATAGACACGTTGGTACAATTAAGAAGCAAGCACAAGGGTAAAGAAGGCAAGAGCTATGGTATTGATGTGTACAAGAACACAACTGCAGATATGGACAAACAAGGAATCTTCGAGCCGTTGAAGGTAAAGGAACAAGCACTATACAGCGCCACTGATGCTGCAGCATCAATACTAAGGATAGATGATATGATAAGCTCCAAGGGCAGGGCCGGAGCTGGTGCGGGAGGCATGCCTCCAGGCGGAATGGGCGGAATGGAGTAATAACTCTTGGTAATCCTTCATGGCTACAAAAATAGCTATAGTAACCGGATCTCCTGGTGTGGGTAAAACCACACTCGTGAAGACACTTAGCGGAGACCATCTGTATAAAATAGTCAGTGTTGCTGACGAAATGCTGCCAGTGGCCGTGGAGAAAAGTTATGTCCAACACAGAGACGAATTAAGGAAACTAACCAACGAGCAGATAACAGAACTCAGAAATGTGGCATTTGAAAACATAGCTAAAAAAGACGGCAATATAATAATAGACACGCATGCTACAGTGGAACAGAAGGGAAGATTTGTTCCAGGTTTGCCTTTCGGCGCGGTTAAGCATTTCGATGGTAAACTAGCAGGTTTGATATACATAGATGCAAGTACTGATGATATACTTGCAAGAAGGATGGGCGACAATTCAAGAATAAGAGAGAAAGAGGAACGCCACGTTATACACATGCAACGTTCTATCAACATATCCGTTCTATCTTATTACTCTTCTCGGCTTAACGTGCCGCTCTATGTAATAACGAACAGACAGGGCCATCTAGAAGCTGCTGTAAATGATTTTAAAGCTTCGATATCTGATATATTCAAGTGAACAAAATGAACATTCTAAGTCCAATAGGAATATCCGCTGAACTAATAGTGGTGTCTTTAATATACGTATCGATATCTGTGATACTTCAAAGAAAGCTCACAAATGTTGACAGAATGTATGAAATACGCGCGATGGTCAATACAAAAACCAAAGCGCTTATGGAACTAAGTAAGAGAAACGATACTCAGGCGATGGCATCTCTGCAAAAAGAACTGTCAAAACTCAGTCAAGAAAGTCTAATACAGCAGATGAAACCCATGGTTGTAGTTCTTGGTGTATTCGCACTTCTATATTACATAATGCTACCGATGCTCTTTTCTTCCATAATAAGTACTGTAACATTTCTTACATTCAATGTAAACTATAGAACATTCTTTGTAGCAATAGCCTTCGTTGTTGGTATAATATCATCATTCGCTATTTCAATGTACGATAGAAAGAGACTCAAGAATAAGTTTAACTTCGGTCTTATGGGTCCTTCATTAAAGGAGCCACAACAACAATGATCAAAAAGAGTTAAATAGATGACTAATCAATATTAAACTCTAAAGGTGTTTATTTTGCCAAAACCAATGCATAGATCAAGAAGTCAAAGAAGATTGCACAGAGTTTCACCAAAAGGAAAACATGTGATACACTATGAAAGAAAAAGAAACTCAGAACCCCACTGTGCGCTTTGCAAATCAGAACTTAATGGTATAAACACAAACAAGAATGTAAAAGGCAAGACTTTAAAGACAAATTCAAGAATTTTTGCAGGAGTGCTCTGTGCGTCGTGTGCAGGAAGTGTAATAACCGCCGCGAGCAGAATAGAGCATGGCGAAATGAAAATAAATGACATAAGCATAAGACAAAGGGCCTACGTCTTACAAATGATCTCACATTAACTTTGTGGCATATTATTTGGACATCTCTCTTATCAAAGTTGAAGTTACATTATAATCTAACTGTTTATTTTCAAATGTGCCAACAATCACCACGTTCTTGTATACAAATGCAGATCCGAAAGTAGTAAAATTCATTGTGCTATTTCCTATGTTCAACTTCGTCACTATGGTGTAGAAAGTTGCATTGTCTATTTTTGAATTATTTATCTCTGTTATACTGGAATCTGATTCATATGAAAACAAACTCTCCAAATTTTGCTTGTTGTACTGAGAAATTGCCTTACCTTTACTATCATATATGAAAGCTATGATCTTATTGCCTAAGGCAGTATCTCCCATCACATCAACATGGGAGAAATTGCTCATGTTTCCGAATCCCAGCTGTGGAAGTCTAGTGGTGCTTATGTTGCCTTCTATTATGTATCCACTATTGCCAAAAAACAAAGGGGCTACTCTTCCAAACATCTCCGTAACTTGAGAGAAACTTAGATTTCCATATCCTGTATTTACAAAAAGATCAAACAAAAGAAATAAGATCAAACCAATCATTCCAGCGGCCAAAGCCTTTGCAACATTCATACAACCAACACCTATCTGAACAACCTGATCTTAATCACTTTTTTATGTTCTATTTCTCTCAACGTATAATATGCAACAAGTAAAACCAATGCCATCACAACCCCAAAAATCAAAGCTTCCTTAGGCATTCCAGCCATGAATGCAAGTACTCCTACTATTCCTATCACTGTCAGATATGGATAAAAAGGAGTCATAAAAGTGGCATTTTTATGCATTCTTCTAAAATGCACCACAACAAAACTGACTAAGAAGTAAGAGAAAAGCACTCCAAAGTTACTAATCGCGGCTATTATGTATATATTTCCTGCAAAAAGCATCACTACGGATATCATGGAAGATATTATGACCCCGTTTATTGCTACATCTCTTTCCTTGTCATACTTCCTGAATATTTTTGGCAATAGCCCATCGGCACTTATCTGATAAGCGGTTCTCGAAGCTCCCAATATCATTGACAAAGCAGCAGAAGCAGTAGCAACAAGTGCACCTATGTCTACTATTATTGACATGTATCTGGGAGCATTAGAACTTGAAAGTGCAAATGATAAAGGATCCGCGCTAATCGTGTATTTGTTAGCAGGAACCAACGCAATCAAAGCTATGATAACCAGGATGTATATCACCATACTTATTATCACACTAAGCAGTATTGCATTTGCTGCACCTTTTGCACCGTTCTTAATTCTAGAAGTAAATGTGCTTATGGTCTGAAATCCTGAGTAAGCGAAGAATATGGCGACACTAGCATCAAAAATTGCTCCGATACCTTTCTGGCTCTGTGAAGTAACGAATCCTGTAACCCAATGCGTGGATCCATGTGTGGCAAGTACGAGTGCAAACAATATAAAGAATGCAAGTACGCCAATTTTTATTATTACTAATCCTAAATCCGCGTTTGCTGCCTTCCTTATACCTCTCATGTTCACTAGTGTAAGTACAACTATCAACATAATTGAAAAGTAGACTACTGTGGAATTTGCCAATCCGAAAAGATTTACAAAGTATGCTCCAAAACCCAAAGCTATCGCAGAGATGCCTGTAGAGTAACTCACAAATCTAAATATGCCTGTTATGAAACCTAATTCACTGCCAAAGGCTTTGTACACATACGAGTATGAAGCGCCTTTTACGTCTGGCATTATCGAACCAAGCTCTCCTAACTCAAGAGCAATTATTATGGCAACAATTCCAACTAGAACAAACGCTAGCAATGCGTTAGATCCGGCAAGAGCTATGGCACTTCCACTCAGTGTAAATATGCCTGCTCCTATTATCGCCCCAAGCCCCACTGCGGTTGCCGCAGGCAGACCTATCTTGCCTGATTTCATGATTTGTTCATCTGTTTTAAAGTATATAACTGTTACATTGTCTTTAATTCTTTGTTTAGTCGATAAAATACTCAACTTTATAAAGTTTAATAGGATATAGTATTTATGGAAGCAATAGTGCTAGCAGGCTTCTCTGCGGTAGGCAAAACCACTGCGGCAAAGATAATAGCAGAAAAACTTCACCTACCAGTTGTTGGCGGAGGAGACATACTACGTGAAATGGCGATAGATCGTGGTTATGATCCAAAAGGAGAAGACTGGTGGGATACTGAAGACGGAATAAAATTTGCCAAGGAGCGCGATACCAATCCCGATTTCGATAAAGAAGCTGATGAAAGACTTGCAAAGAAGATAGCAAAAGGCGATATTGTTGTTACCAGCTACACTGCCCCTTGGATATCCAACAAAGGATTTAAAGTGTGGCTTTCCGGAAGCATAGAGAGTCGTGCAAGCAGAATGCTAGATAGGGACAAAACAACTCTTGAAGAATGTATAAAGGTAATAAAAATAAGAGATCAGGAGAATGTAGGGCTTTACAAGAAACTATACGGTATAGATTTTGGCAATGATTTAAAACCGTTCCATATCGTAATAGATACGAATGACAAAACCCCAGATGAGGTTGCAGAAATTATAATAAAAGCCGTGTTGCAAAGGCAAACCGGGTGAAAATATGGTATTAGTAGAAAAAGGCAGAGTATGTATAAAGAGATTTGGTAGAGATGCTGGTGAGAAGGCTGTCATAACAAAAGTGATCGACAAGAACTTCGTTGGCATAGTTACAAAGACGAGACCAAAAGAGAGAAAGTGTAATATAAAACATCTTGAGTTTCTCAACGAAAAAATAGATGCTTCAAACACTTCAAACGTCGAAGCCTATCTAGAAATCAAGAGATCTGCAGAAAAACACACTGCCAAAGCATGATTCCGTCTATCTGGTGGGCACGTGGTACAAATTCTGCGGTCTTCTGAGTACCAGATGCTTAAGACACAGACACGCTTTGCCGATGCGCATTGTCATCTCGATCTTATTAAAAATCCAGATCAGGCAGTCAATGATGCAAAATTCAATAATCTGGAACTTATCATAACTGCAGGTGTAGATTCACAAAGTAACAAAAAGACCGTAGAGCTCGCAAAAGGTATCGTTTTTGGAGTTGTCGGGATAAGTCCTGACAATGCTTTAAGCGATGGCACAAATGTTGAAGAAATAGAATCTATGATTAAAGCAAGCAGGAATATGGTTGGCATAGGCGAAGTGGGTTTGGACCTCACAGTTGCAGATAAAGTGAATCTGAACATCCAGAGGGATGTCTTTACAAAACAAGTAGAGATTGCATATTCTATGGAACTTCCCATAGTCGTGCATTCACGCAAAACAATAGATGAAACATTATCTATAATCAAGGATCACGGTATTAAAAATGCAGTATTTCATTTTTTCGAAGGAGATGAACAACAGGCAAAGAAAATAGAAAGTTATGGTTACAAAATATCAATACCACCGGCACTTTCAAGCAAAAGAAGAAGGGTCATACGTGCTGTTGATCTTGAGAGTTTATTTTCTGAAACAGACTCTCCTGTAGTCGGCAAAACGCCTTCGGATGTCATAACTGTAGTCACCGAAATAGCGTCTTTAAAAGGAGTTAGCATTGAGGATGCCGGAGAGACAATAACGAAGAGTATTAAAGACTACTTTTACATATAATAATAAAACAGGGCCCGTAGCTCAGCTTGGATAGAGCAGCAGCCTTCTAAGCTGATGGTCGCGGGTTCAAATAAATCTAACGATTTTGATACTCCCGCCGGGCCCGTTGAGGTAATCATATGAAAGATGATAAGAAACATGACGAGACAATAACTCAGATAAAACAGCAGATCGAAATGCTGCTGAATGATAACAGTGTTCCACGAAATGTCAAGAACGCACTTGACGAGGCAAGAAAGGCTCTCAGTGAAGAAGGAAGCTATTCCGTAAGATCTTCAGCCGCAACTTACAAAATAGACGAGATAAGCAATGACATAAATCTTCCTCCATACGCAAGAACCGTAATCTGGAACATACTGAGTCTTCTAGAATCCATAAAGGATTGAATGAACAGAAAAGAGATGTTATCAATACTTTCTGAAAATGGACTCACACGATTTCAGAAGGATGTTCTGATGGAGACCCTTAGCATACCAAAAGGGAAAACTGCTACATACAAGGAGATAGCTGCTAAGGTGGGCAAACCGGGTGCGTACAGGGCTGTTGGCACTGCTCTCAAGAAAAATCCTTTACCAATAGTAATTCCGTGTCACAGAGTAATAAAAACAAACGGCGAACTCGGGAACTATTCTGGAGGAGGCACAAAAAGAAAGAAGGAACTACTAAAAAGTGAACATGCAATACTCTAATACTAAAAAATAAAACAACAGTAAAAAAGTTTTAATAAGACAAAGTGCAATCTATTCTTTGCTATTTGTGATTTTAATGGCTGGATCTGAATTATTAACCGAACTTGCAAAACGCTTAAGCGGCAAGGTGGTTATCAGTTCGGATATAAGTGATGATGATCTTAAAAATCTTGATGTGGAGTCATTAACGGCTCTGATAACAACACATTTTTCTGAAAGTGAAAGCATAAGCATACTTGACAAAGAAACATTAACTAATATAATATCGAAAAGGGACGACGATAAGAGCCCTATAGAAATAGAAATTTCAAGTCCAACAGCATTCAAACCAGAAGCTAAGGATATAGAAGCCCGATTCGTCATATCAAATCGTGAAGCTGAAAGAACATCTGCTTCTGTAGAAGCATTCGCAGATTATTTCAACGATAGATTCAGAAACCTTCGCGGAAAGATCGATGCTACTAGGGGATTAAGCATACTACACAGTATAGACAAGATGAAAGAATATGCTGACGGGAGGGAACTCAGCATATCTGGCATGGTTTATGAAAAATTTGTTACAAAGAAAGGAAACATAATGTTAACACTTGAAGATGATACTGGTTCTGCAAAAGTGATATTTGTTAAGGTGGAAGGAAACAGTAGTGCCGGAAGATTATTCGAATCCGCAAAGAAAATTGCTCCAGACAGTGTAATAGCAGTACGCGGAAAACTTTCCTCCCCTTTTCTCATAGCAAACCAAATCCTATGGCCTGACATACCTATACGAAACAAAAAAGTCATAGATGAAAAAATCAGTATAGCATTCACTTCAGATGTTCATATCGGCAGCAAACTCTTTCTAGAGAAACAGTTCGGACGTTTTATAGAATGGCTTAATGGCAATATAGACGTAAAGAAAAAACTTGCAGGAAGTATAAAGTACCTGGTAATAAGTGGAGATCTCGTGGACGGAATCGGCGTGTACCCTGAGCAGGACAAGGAACTGTCGATACCTGATATTTATAAGCAATATTCCATGCTGTTCAATCTATTATCAAAAATACCAGACTACATACACACGTTTATTCTTACTGGAAATCACGATGCGGTACAAAGGGCAGAACCGCAGCCTCGTTTAACTGATGATCTCATAGGTGATTTTTCACAAGATAATATACATCTTGTTTCAAACCCCGGAAGCCTGATGCTTCATGGGTTGAAGGTGCTTGCTTATCATGGTACATCACTAGATTCTGTGATAAGAAATGTTCCTGGTTGCAGCACAGACAAACCGGAAACTGCAATGGTTGAAATGCTAAAAATGAGGCACTTATCTCCTGTTTATGGTGATAATCCGATAGTTCCAAACAAGAAGGATTTCATGGCTATAGATGAGATACCGGATATATTGCACATGGGTCACATGCATAAGAACGGATACACGGAATATCATGGCACTCAGATAATAAACAGCGGAACCTGGCAGTCTAGAACATCATATCAGGCAAAGCTTGGCCATTTTCCTACCCCTGCAGTACTTCCTGTATATGAATGCTCGAAAGGAACTCTGGATCAGATAGATTTCAATCAGTGACAAAATGGATAACTCAGAATATTTCAAAACACTTTCAAAATCGTTCTACGAAGAGTACGAAATAGCAACCCGCGCGCGTTCAAAAGGATTTGATCCTAAAGACAAAGTGGAAATTCTCCCAGCTCCAGATCTTGCATCAAGAGTGGAAGGTCTTATAGGCATTTCTGGCCTTGCAGAACTTATACGAAAAAGAAGTTCAGGACAAAGTAGAAGCAAGCTAGCGTTTGAAGTATCTGAAGAAATATGCACAAATCCTAAGTTCGATTCGTATGATTCTATAAAGCGCATCGAAACTGCTGTTAGGGTTGGTAGTGCGATACTAACTGAAGGGGTTCTAGTAGCTCCAACTGAAGGTATACAGAAAATCACGGCTTACAAAAATCAAGACAACACCGACTATATAGCTGTTGTTTATGCCGGTCCTATCCGCGGAGCTGGAGGAACGGCAGCGGCTTTGTCAGTTGCACTTGCAGATTACGCAAGAAAACTAATGCACATAGGTGCTTATAAACCAACACAGGAGGAGATTGAAAGATGTGTTGAAGAAACAGAGCTCTATCACACAAGAGCTGCAAGATTGCAATACCGACCAACAGACGATGACATACGCGTCATAGTTGGGAATTGCCCTGTTTGTATAGATGGTGTTCCGACAGAGACAATAGAGCTCAGCGTGCACAATAATCTCGAACGTATAGGGCGCGATGGTAAGTCTGTACCTCTAACAAATAAAGTCAGGGGAGGCGTACCTCTTGTGCTGTGTGAAGGAATAGCGCAAAAAGCCAAGAAGGTTCTCAAGGAAACTAAAGCCGTGGGTTTGGATTGGTCCTGGCTTAACGGAGCCATAAGGGTCGACGTTAAAAAACGCGATGAAAACGTTGAAAAAACGGCAGTGTTCCTGGAGGAACTCGTGGCTGGAAGACCAGTTCTCGCATATCCTGGAAAAAAAGGCGGTTTTAGATTGAGATACGGTAGAAGCAGATTTACTGGAATAGCATCTAAGGGAGTTAGCCCTGCAACTATGGTAATTACAAACAGTTTTATGGCGATAGGAACACAACTAAAGATCGAACTACCTGGAAAAGGATGTGTTGTGGTTCCTGTAGATTCGATAGAAGGTCCTTTCGTCAAACTTAAATCTGGAGAAGCATTACGGATAAATGATGCAGATACTGCACTCAAACTTAAGGATCAGGTAGAAGAGATAATCTGCCTTGGTGATCTGCTGGTTACTTATGGTGATTTCAGGAAATCAAATACCCGATTGCAACAGAGCAGTTATGTCGAAGAATTTTGGGAAGCGCAACTGAATAGCAAAAAAGTACAAAAAATAGATCACGAAGCATTAAATTTTGAGGAAGCGTACAAAATATCAATCGAAAACAAGATACCAATACACCCTAAATTTCTATTCGAGTTTCAGATGGTAAATGTTAATGATCTTTTAAATCTCAGATCTGAACTTGCTTCTTATATAAGCAACATGTATGGACAATCGCTATTCTCCATCGAAAGCATCGAGCTAAAAAACATACCTGAAATCAAAAGAGTTTTAGAATTAATAATGGTTCCCCATAACGTACGCAATGACAAACTCATAATAAAAAAAGATTTTTCACAAAGTTTACTTTCTTCACTCGGTTTATCAAAAGATGGCGCATTGTGCGCATCTGTCGAACCCGCAGAATCAAACGATACTCTAGATCTTATTAATAAGTTATCTTCTTTTCAAGTTATGCGTAGGTCCACGTTCATAGGCGCCAGAGTTGGCAGACCTGAAAAGGCAAAGGAACGTCTTATGAAACCTGCACCTAATGTCTTATTCCCTATAGGTATAACGAGCAAAGATCGAAACATCTCAAAGGCATTCGCCCTTGCCTCTAGAAAGTTCAAACCCTCAGTCAATATAGATATAGCGAGATACCGCTGCTCTTCATGTAATAGGGTAATAGACACCGGATACTGTTATGACTGTCAGAAAAGTGCTATCATAGAAAAAAAATGCGAAACATGCAACAAGATTTACCAGGAAGATATATGTCCCATATGCAATATTCACACAATAGGTTACGAACCTAGAAATATAGACATAATAAAAATAGTTTCAAACAGCTTGAAAAGAATACAACTGAACAAAGTTCCAGATAACATAAAAGGGGTAAAGGGGCTATCGAGCAGAAACAAAGCGATCGAGCCTCTCGAAAAGGGAATGCTGCGTACAATTCACAATGTTTTCATATTCAAGGATGGTACATCTAGGTTTGATGCTACTGACGTGCCAATAACACACTTCTATCCTATGGAATTGGGAATAAGCATTGATAAACTTAGAGGATTGGGGTACACCTCTGATTATAAAGGCAATGCTCTGGTAAGCGACGAACAACTAGTAGAGTTAAAACATCAGGATGTGATTCTAAGCAGGAGAGGCGCAGAGTATTTGCTAAATACTGCCAGATTTGTCGATGACATGCTCGAAAGGTTATACGGACTTGACAGATTCTATAACGCACTTAGCGCATCAGATATGATAGGCAAGCATGTGATAACTCTGTCTCCTCATACCTCATGCGGCGTACTCAATCGTATAATAGGCTTTGCAGATATAAATGTCGGCCTTGCGCATCCGTACACAATATCTGCAAGAAGAAGAAACTGCGATGGAGATGAGGATACCACAATGCTGCTACTAGACGCATTGATAAATTTCTCACGCGAATTCCTTCCTATAAGTGTAGGGGGCACTATGGATACTCCTCTAATATTAACTGTGAATGTTATGCCAGAGGAGGTTGATGATGAGGTTCATGCTATGGAAGTGGTGGAAAAATATCCTCTAGAATTCTATGAAAAGACAATGGCATATCCTTCTCCCAGTGATGTCGAACTAGAACTTGTAGAAAATAGGTTGAAAACAGATGATGCTTTCCATGATATAATGTTCACACACGGGTCATCAGCCAGAGCCATAAAAGATTCTCCAAGGCGAAGTTCTTATACGCAATTCAAAACAATGCAGGAAAAGGTTGATGCGGAATTCAAGCTCATGGATTCCATCTACTCAATAGACAAAAGCGATGCAGCCAGGAAACTCATCATAAGCCATTTCATACCGGATCTTATAGGCAATCTGCACTCTTTCTCAAAACAGATGTTTAGATGCTCTACATGCAATGCTAAATACAGACGTGTTCCTCTATCTGGAAAGTGTACTAAAGATAATGGTAAATTATTGCTTACAATATCCAAGGGAGGAATAGAAAAATATCTAGATATGGCAATAAACCTTGCGGAAAGATACGATCTAGATCCTTACATAAGACAGAGGCTGAATCTCATAAAAGATGAAATCTCCGCACTTTTCATAGGCAAAGAAACCAATGACAAAGGCAAGGAGTATACTGGACAATTTAGCCTTAGTAGTTATATATGATCAATCGAGTATTTTTCCAAGTGCTGGATAGCTTTCTATCATGTGCTCTTGTTCCAACTGCTGGTAAACTCCATACATTATTCCTGCCGTAAGCAATATTCCCATACCGTTTCCTATAGCACCTGTTATCGTAGCAAAAGCGGCTAACAATCCTACGAATATGCTTCCAAGAACCGTTATTGTTGGCAAGTACTTATTTAGTATACCTTCTATGGTCCTGGGATCTCTTCTAAATCCGGGTATCTGCCAACCAACATCCTGCAATTGTTCTGCTACATTCTTGGGACTCATCCCAGCCATCTCCACCCAAAACTTTCCGAATATTATACACAGTATTACAAGAATTACCGTATAGATGATGAAGTGTACCCACTCTGGGATCATCAATGGTGCACCTCCCCATGGCGGAAACAACGGAGCCGTCTGCGTAGCTATCAGGTAAAAGTAATTACCGTAACCTCCTACCCCGTACGGCGCATTGTACGGTAGCATACCAAGTGGTTGCATAAAATATATCAATCCTCCAGAAAGAGTTGGTCCTGATGTTGTTGCTGTTGTTTGATTTGTATAATACGCTAAGAAATGCACGATGTTTGCTCCAACGCCATGTACGCCTGCCAACGGCCTAAACCACACACTAAGACTAACTGTCAAAGACGTAGCAAGTATGACTGGAAGTACGCTTATGTAGAGGAACGGTATCGGAAGTCTACCTCCAACTCCTCTGAACTGGCTGAACACCAGCGGCAGTTCTATTTTCATATCAAGAACATAGATGCTTATCAGGAAAATAACCACTGTAAAGAACAATGGTCCGAATGCCATTATCGCATTGGACAAAGCCGCAGCTTGTCCACTGGCTATTGCAGCCGCAGCTTCAGGTATCAGTATATTCGCAGTTCCTGCAACTATTGAAAACGCAATGCCACCAGCTATGAACAGATTAATGCCTGAAGTTATTCCATATTTTACCATGGCTTCGTCAAGAAATACTACTATTATAGCTCCTATTGCCATCTGCAATGCAACAAGTGCATACATGGAAGGTGATATCAAAACCACTCCTCTTGCCAATATGATCGCCTCAACAAATGCTATAGCTATTGCTGCAAGTTTTTGTATTCCCTGAAATCTTCCCTTCTGTTCTGTATCTTCAAGATTAAGGTTTATTATTCCTGTTCCGTGCAACAATTGCAAAACTATGCTTGAAAGCACTATCGGTGCTATTCCTACGGTCATCAATGTTCCTATCCTCGCAGCAAAGATTGTGTTTAATATTGTGAGTATCGGATTTGTAGCCAGAGCCTTCACATCCACCCCGAAAGCAGGTGTACCGAACATGGTAAAGTAGACGGCCATTATTATGCCTGTCCACTTCAGTTTTTCTCTGAATGATAGTGGCTTGTCTGGCCTCTTTATTCCAGGTACAAATTTCAATATCGGATCAAGTTTCTCGATTCCCATTCATGCACCGTCATCTGAGCAAGTCAAACCTAAGCACGTACTCGTTTCCCGAAGAGAGACGCCTTTCCTTGCTGACTCTATTGCCTCTCGTTTCTAAGAAACCTTCTACCAGTGCTGATGACATTCCAACAAAGCCATCAACAGAGTTGTAGGCTTTGTATTTTACAACAACAGATATTTTCCGTCTCTCTTTAATAACCTTTCCTTCCTTCATGTCAAAAAATGAAACAATCTTTTCAAGTGTTGATTCCACGTCTTCGTGCTCTGTATCTTTCCCTATCTTCCTTCCAGCTTCAATCATGTGTGGGACTATTGCATCAGACAATGATTGTATTAATGCAGGTGTCATAAAAAGCATCGAGTAGCTCGGGCTTAATATCGAGTTCTGATTTCCTTCAACGGCTTCTGCAACTGCAGTATTTATTTCAAATTCATTATCTTTTGCATTTCTAACATCATCAATCTGGAACTTGCAAAAACCATCACCAGAATAGACACATGCGTTTTCTACAACATCGATCTTCTTAGATGACAAAGCGGATAAATATCCGGATATTATGCCCGCTTCGTAGTTGTGTGACATGCCTTTCAATCCAGGTATGTGTTTGTCATTACCTATGGATCGCACCGCAACATATCTGCTTAATGGGTTATAAAGTGCATTCCTCAAATCCGATCTTCCAAGAAAATCAACCATAACTGAAGCTGTAACGTCTCCTGTCCTAAGAAAAAGCTCCCTGCCTATTGTTATTCCATGCCTATAAGCAAGTTCACGCATTGGTATTGATGACTCAAAAAGCAGATATGGGAGTGTAGTTCCTCCGAGAGTGGCATCTGTTTTAACATGTGATATGAGCATTCCTTCAAAATCATGCGGCGTGCTGGCTTTACTTACGGTTTTAATTCTTTTTTTAATACTTCTGATTTTAGCCCTTCTCTTATACACTTTCCTTTTTACAATATTTTTACGTACGAATTTTTTCATAGCCCAGCATCACACTTTTACATGTAATACTTAATTTATTATTTGTAATGGAAGATATCGCTACTCTTGTTTTGCACATGCTGGAATACACAAAGTCTTAAATTAAGATGAAAACAAACTTTTAGTATGGTGTATTCGGGCATCCTATCAATAATAGCCAACATGCTGGTAGACACGGCGTTCTCTTGGGCTAGAATGTTTATCGCACTCGGGATATCCGTACTGATAGGTTTAGGGCTCGGTATCCACGCAGCCATGTCCAAGAGAGGCGAACGTTTTATCGTGCCTATTATAGATGTACTGCAAACAATACCCATTCTTACGTTTTTCCCTTTTGTGATATTCATCTTTGTTGGTTTCCTTCCTGGATTTATAGGTATAAATGCGGCTGTGATATTCTTAATAGTAACGAGCATGGCATGGAATATAATATTCGGCGTTTATGAAGCCGTAAAGACAATGCCAAAGGAGTTCGTAGAACTTGCCAATCTATACGCACTGGGGTTTTGGCAAAGGCTAAGAAAGATATTCATACCTGCCGCAACGCCACGCTTGGTACAGCAATCAATTCTTTCGTGGTCCATAGGACTTTTTTACTTGGTAACCAGTGAAATATTTTCAATAGGCAATAGTGGCTACGCTGTGGAACACGGAATAGGCGCAGCTCTTGCGTGCCCTTCATTATCTGGAAACTCAGGTTTTCAAACAACGATAATAGGCATAGCGATATTCATACTGTTCGTTATAGCGACAAGACTGCTATTTTTCAGGCCACTCGAAAACTACGCAAACAGGTACACTAGACAGACAAGAGGTAAGCGTGTAAGAACTCCTACTGCCATAACCACCCCAATTCGCATGTTCAGGGTAATACCCGAGCGCATGTATGGTGTGGTGACAATTCCACTATCAAGAAGAAAGAGATCTCAAAAAACCAAGGCAAAAAAGACTACAATGGTGGTAAACACAAGCAGATACATAAAACTAATCATAGTCCTGTCAATAGTTGTAATTGCACTTGTTTTGGCAACCAACACCACGTTACTACATTACGAAATACAAGCCCTATACTCTCTTGTTTTTTCCATAGCTCGTGTGTGGCTTGCATTCGTTGTATCTCTTGCAATCGCAATACCTGTCTGCGTGTATCTTGTTTTCATGACCCGACACACTAACAAGTACCTGATACTTTTCCAGATAATGGCTTCGATACCTGCAACAATTATCCTACCAGCTATTGCATATTCCCTTCATTCAGTGCCGTATCACGGTGAACTTGTTGCATTCATAATATTCGTGCTTAGCGGCATATGGTATCTGATATTTAGCATGATGAGTGTATCGCGTTTCATGCCACAGAGTATAAACGAAGTAAAAGGAGTTTTCGGAATAAAAGGATTTAGCGCATGGAAAAACATATACACCAAGGCTCTTATACCTGGGATAATCACTGGGGCAATAACCGCTGTGGCAGCAGAGTGGAATGCGAGCATTGTCGCAGAATACTTTACGTCATGCGGCATAAGTGGTGGTGCTGTCGCAACGGGGGGGACTGTGGTGCTTAGTAACGTAAAGATAGGCATAGGCACTCTTCTCGACCACACCCTTGCATCTGGAAACCTTGTTCTAATGCTGGTTGCCCTTGCGAATCTGCTTGTTATGATACTCTTAATAAATACCTTTGTATGGAGAAAACTATACAAGAAGGTATCAAAGATCTACGAGTGAGGTTATGAAAACCATAGATGTGCGCAACGTTTCTTTTTCATTTGGCGCAGAAGATGTCATAGGCAATATCTCATTCACGTGTGAAAAAGACGAATTTGTCTCGATAGTGGGGCCTAGCGGTTGTGGAAAATCAACACTTCTAAGGATAATTTCCGGACTCACCAAACCAACCGGCGGCAAGGTCTTTTTCATGGGCAACGAAGTAAACGAACCGACCATGGGAATATCTTTTGTCTTCCAGGATTTCGCTTTGCTCCCCTGGCTAACCAACATCGAAAATGTCAAACTTGGATTTTCAAGAATGAATATCAGCGATGAAGAAAAAGAGAAAAAGGCGAAAACAATACTAGAAAATTTTGGACTTCAAGGATTCGAGGATTCGTATCCGAACGTGCTAAGTGGGGGTATGAAGCAACGTGTCGGTGTTGCAAGGGCATTGGCATCAGATCCAAAAGTGTTGCTTATGGACGAACCGTTTAGCTCACTCGACGAACTTACAGCAGACACGCTTAGGAATGACGTCCTTTACCAGTTAAAGAGCGAAGAAATGCCTGTCAATGCTGTCATAATGGTGACGCACAATGTCGAAGAAGCCGTTCAGCTTTCTGACAAGATTGTGGTTCTGTCTCCAAAGCCTTCAAAAGTTAGAGAGGTATTGAAAATAGATCTTCCAAGGCCACGAAATAGGAGGAGCAAAGCATTCGTTAAAATAATAGATGAAGTATTCGCAATACTGGCACATTAGTTCTATTTTTTTGGAAGGCTCCAGCTATCTTCCTCTTCGTCATACAAAAGCAGTTTAACTCTGGTTCCCCAATTTCTAAGCATTTTTCTAAGCATAAGTTCGTTTAATGCCTGATCTTCACTAAGTTCTATCTCTCTTGATCTTAACGCATCTATCAATTCTTGGGTAGTTTTTCTACCTCTCGAAAGAACACTTATTGTACTTTTAAACGGTTCAACATCCTCCAAACTCTTTCTTATTATCTTATTGGGCCCGCTAATAGTGAGTTTCTCTCCAAGTTGCGTTATCTTTATGTCTGAATCATCAACCTGTGCAAACCCTAATAATTCGCATGCCTCTATAAGAGGCAACAGATCGTCAACATCCTCCTCTGATTCCTCTGCCAACTTGGATATTGTCATCTCTCCATTGTGTTCTTTTATTATTCTTACAACACTCCTTACCTGGCTCATTCCCGCCCCCACAGGAAAAAGATTGTTCATACGTATAGCTTTGTAAGAAAAGAGCTTTAAGGCTATCGCGACGTATTAGCATACGCCTATTGTCTATTTTAGCGAGGACTCGAGCAACAATTTTTTAACCTCAAGGGCAAGTGGTGGGTAGAGCATCGCCATAGCTGATGACTCTACAAAATCCGCACCGGCATTTAGCCTGTTTCGTACATCTTCGGGTTTTGTGACGCCTCCTACGCTCAACACCCTGAACCTGTACCCCATCTTGCTTCTAAGTTTGAGTATATTCAACAGTGCGTTTTCAGCATATGTTTTCAATGGTTCTCCAGACACGCCTGCCTTCTCCCTATTTGTATAAGCAAACCTTCCCTTTTCATCTTTTATTTGTGCAGATTTTGTATTTATTGCAACTATGCCGTCTACAACCCTGCCTACCTTCTCAACGAATATTTCCATGTTCTCTCTAAATCCTATTTTTATAAAGACATTTATACCGGCTTTTTTCGACTCACGTACTATGTCAAAACAAAGATCATTATCATCCTGCAGTTCACCTGAATGACCTTCCATCTCATTAGGACAGGATACGTTAGCTTCATACGCCACCGCTCCTATGTCTTTAGCCTTCTTTGCTAATTCTGCGTACTGATGTATTACATCCTCTCTATCCTGTGGTTTTGTCACTACTCCACTTAACACTAGTGGAACTTTGGAACCTTTCACAAACTTCCTTAAATCATCTTCCCAGAAATCCGGTCCTAGACAGCACATGCCGAACGAATTCGAAAGTGCTGTTGTAAGATTTTCTGATTTTAAAAATCCAGAATGATAATCTCCATTGCCAACACTCATCACATGTGGCATGGGATTGCCTTCCCATCTTATCATTCTCACGGTCTTCTGAGTAAGAAACCCATACCCTAGTTTCTCATACATTCCCAAAAACTTGCTTCCGTAAGCAGCACCAGCAGATATGCCGAACGGCAATCCTATCTTTTTTCCGAAGAAGTCCGATTCTAAAAATGCTCCCGAATCTACCAATCTATCTATTTCATTAATCAGGCTCTCTATCTTCTCAGATGTCTTTTTGCTAAATTTTGGAGGACCTTTTCTAACGTTTTCAAACATTGTTGATCCTTGGTCGTATAGAAGTTCCAGATCCATTGTTATCCGCTTGAAATCTCTTTTATTGCAGATTCTAAAATATCGAGTCCTTTCTCAATGTTTTGCATGGACATGGTCAAAGGCGGTATTAGTCGTATAGCAGACCTTCCTGCAGGCAGCAGTATCAATCCCTCATTAAAGCAGAGTTTAAGTATGCGGTCTCTTTCTATTGTGGCATACTCTTTTGTTTTCTTACTCTTCACAAATTCAACTCCGATCATCAACCCAAGCCCTCTCACATCTCCAACAATCTCATATCTCTCCTTCAATTCATTCAATCTTGTCATAATCTTTTTACCCTTCTTCTTAGCACTCAATTCCAAAGATCTCTGATTTCTTCTTACGTAATCTATTGAAGCATTAGCAGCTGCAACGGCTACCAAATTCCCCCCGAAAGTGTTTGAATGCGAACCTTCAGGTATGTCTCCTAGAGATTTCTTAGATATAGTAACTCCCATGGGTATGCCACCGGCTATTGCTTTTGCCATAGTGTAAATATCTGCATCTACTCCAAAATTGTCTAATGCCAAGAACTTCCCGGTCCTCATATAACCTGCCTGTACTTCGTCAGAAACGAGAAGTATGCCGTTATCCTTGGTGATTCTTCTTAGTTCCTTCACAAATTCCTTTGGCGGAACTATGTATCCACCCTCTCCTTGTATAGGTTCTAAGAACACCGCAGCTATCTCCTTTCCACTAGTTTCCTTCTGTAATATGTTGTTCTCTATGTTATCTACACTTTCCAAACAGCATTTACTACCATCATTAAGTTTGCATCTGTAACAATATGGGAATGGCGTGTGGATCACTGAGTTAAAAGGCCCAAAGTTTTCTCTATGCACAGTAAAAGACGCGGTCAGTCCCAACGATCCGTAAGTCCTTCCGTGAAATGAGTTGTAAAAAGACAGTGCGTATTGCTTTTTTGTAAATATTTTGGAAAATTTAAGAGCTGCTTCATTTGCTTCGGTTCCAGAGTTTGAAAAGAACACTTTCCCAAAACCTCCCGGGAACATTTTAACCAGCTTCTCTGCAAAAACTACCGGTAATTCCGAGTAATAATCATTGAATGCCGTATGCATCATTACGTCTACCTGTTTCTTTACGGCACTTCTTATCTGCGCGTTTGCGTTGACTCCGAAATTGTAAACTGAAATAAAACTCGAGAAGTCTATGAATCTGTTCCCTGCAGCGTCATAGGCATAATCTCCATTTCCCTTCTCTATCACTAGCGGATAGTTAACTCTAGTTGTTGTCATGATCACTTTTGAATCTCTTGCAACTATGCGCTTAAGTTTCTCCAAATTTTTAATCATTATCCCACACTAAAGTATGAACATGCAAATGCTTAAATCCCTTTGTTGAGAATAATTAACGATAGTATGCCCTCAAAACGAATTCCTCAGAAAAACACAAGCAGGAAGGTAGAACTGGTAGCTTACGCTGCACTGATTCTAGGCGTAGTTGCACTGCTGTTTTCAATTTCAGCGTTTGAAAGTCCCCATTACAAGGTCGTCTACGTAAACAAGACTATAGTATCAAACGCAACAACAAATGCGACTGTCAAGTTCGTTCCATCATTCAATATCTCAAGCCCACTCATCACTCCTCAATTCAGTCTTGCTAGCGATCCTATAGTAACTACAAACCAGTCTTTTGGCAACAGACTTACCAATATAAACCAGCCATTAAATAACACTGAACTCTCAATAATAAACAATGCACCTAACTCATACTTCGAAATTGCAGGAGAAATGTATCTAAACAATACTCTAAACAATCCTGTCGGATCCCACATGGGTGGATGGTCGACACAGAAGGTGCCTCCATTTGTTGTAAACGGAAAGCCTTCTGTTGTTTATTTCGGATCCATCACCTGCATCTTTTGCGGAGAAAACAGATGGGCGATGGCGTTGGCGTTATCCAGATTCGGACATTTTAATGCGCTTTACAAAGGATACAGTTCAATTGGCGATTCAGACGTACCTACTCTATACTGGTCTCCTGCTCACTACAATCAGTCCACTGTTGATCTGGGCTCATTCTACAATAGCAGTTACATAAACTTCATAGCAATAGAAGACACAGATCCAATATCTCAGGGATTTAATATACAGCCATCACAGACCATCGGCCAGGAAATAAACCAGACTGGTAATCTAGCTTATACTGACACGTTCAAGTATCTCATGAACCAAACCCAGCTTGATTCCACCCCGTACACTGTGTGGGGCAACAATGCAGTCAATGGGGTAGATGGTGTGGATTTCGGAAACTCGACACAAACCATAAATGGAAAATTGCAACTCGCACTGATGACACACGAACAGATATTCAATCAGTTGTCGCATCCAAGCGATCAATTCTCTTGGACCGAGTATGCAGCAGCAGATGTCTACATAGCAATAACTTGCGGTTCGATAAACAACACAGCAAGTGTATGTTCGCTACCTGCGATACAGGGCATAGAAAAGGCGAATGGTTATTGAATGGAAGTTGCGAGACCCGGAAGATTAGGCATGCTTAAAGTCATAATGACAAAGCCCCAATACATTGCATTTGCAGTGCTAATGGGTATTGTTTATTATGCTCTTTTTTATTACATAATAACCAACAGCAGCTATGGTGTGTTTTTCACAACAGCGCCAAGATACCTTATTTATGCCATGGCAGTAGCATCCGCAGTACTCATGTCAATATCTATTTATTCTCTAATGCAATCCCGACCGTTTCGCAGACGTGGTTTATCAGGAAGCACGTTCAGCGTTGCATCAACGTTTGTTGGAAGTCTGGCTTCCAGCTGCGGATGTAGTACTCCAATCCTTAGCAGCATACTGTACACCATAGGCGCTGGAGCACTCGGAGTAAGCAGTATCGTAGTTTCGATAACTAGATATCAGATACCCATACTCGCAGGCCTTATCTTCTTAAACATAATACTTTCTTACTATTATCTTGGCAAATTAAGCTCTGAATGCAGGCTTAAATCAAGGCGTACTGCAAGGCAAAAAGCTAAATAAACTGAAACTAAAGGACAAATTGGTAGTTTATATGTTAGAAGGCAAGAATGTTCTTGTAACCGGAGGTGCGGGGTTCATAGGTAGCAACATAGTTGATATGCTAGTTGAAAAGAACAACGTTTCCGTAATAGACAACATGCACACCGGAAGCGAAGAGAACATAAAGAAACATATAGACTCTGGAAAGGTCAAACTATTCAAATTGGATGTAATGGACATAGAAAAAACAGATTTGAAGCCTGATGTAATAATACACCTTGGAATGCCTTCATCTTCTCCAATGTATAAAGATAATAACTACTTAGTAAGCAGCGCTATTGAAGGAGCCATAAGTCTTTACAAGTTTGCAGTAAAGAACAATTCAAAGATAGTTTTCGCGTCATCTTCTTCGATATACAATGGTAACAAGCCCCCTTACAACGAAAGCATGCCGCTCAAGGTTACCGACTTTTACACCGAAGCAAGAATAGCAATAGAAAGGCTGGGCGAACTTTATAACAATCTCTATGGCATCACGGTAATAGGGTTAAGGCTTTTTTCAATATACGGCCCCAACGAAGAGAGCAAAAAGCAGTATGCCAATCTTATATCACAATTCATCTGGGCAATAAAAAAAGGCGAGAAACCTTTGATCTATGGGGACGGAGAACAAACCCGTGATTTTACATACGTGGAAGATGTTGCTAATGCATTCATAAAAGCAACAGAACTGAAAGGTTTTGATGTATTTAATGTTGGAACTGGAAAAAGTTATTCCCTAAATCAACTAATGGATGTTCTATCAAACCATATAGGCAAAAAGATAACTGCAGATTACATAAAGCAGCCAATAAAAAACTATGTAATGCAGACAAATTCTGACACGAGCAAAGCCGAAAAAGTAATGGGCTTCAAGGCACAGTACTCACTTGATGATGGCGTGTCAAGGCTTGTTAAAAAGTACTTCTGATAATGGTTGTTTATTCGGGCATGACGGGATTTGAACCCGCAACCACCTGGTCCGAAGCCAGGTACACTATCCAAGTTGTGCTACATGCCCTAATGTAAATTAGCATTACTCATTTAACATTCTTGCGCAGCACTACTTGTTACTGTACAACTCTTTCCATGGGTTCTAATCCATACTCGAAGTTCTTCTTGAACTTGCCAAAAACGCGTAGATACTCTTCCCTCTCTTTTTTATCTACCGCATAAAACAACCAGAGAGAAAATACGTGTTCGTTAAAATTAGCGTTTACTACTTCTTCAACATCATTCTCTGTTATGTACTGCCATCCATCTTTTGTCGCCTTATTTGCCTCGGCAACTATGGCTTCTTTATCCAGTTCACAATAATTATTTAGATACTTATAAGTCTTCCAAGAGTGATTTGACGACAACGCAGCTATTATTGTTGCCATCTTCCTTGTCTCAAATTCATCATTGTTAAGATGCTGTTTATTCACTATCTTTTTTACATTTGCAATAAAAAATACACAGTTATTAAATACAGCCCTACCTGGCATACCACACCTCTACCCACTTATCCTATAACAACTCTGGTATTCTTAAATCTTCCCTATGCAAATCTTGTATTTAACGTTGTGAATAACGAAGTCTTTTATAGTTTAATGTTGATGTTATAACAGTGATTTTATGATAACAGGAATAGAGATTAGCAAAGTAGAAGCAAACCGCGAATTGAGCGAAGCGATAACAAACATGAAGTTCAATATAAACTTCGACAATGTAAAGGTAAACCAAGAGAATGTTAATGTTGCATTTACTTTCACCGCTGACTATGAAGGCGGAAGTCAGACCAAGACAACAAAGGTTGGTCAGATAAAAATAGTCGGAAACATAGTTTCAAAAGAAGGAAAGAAGGACGCAGAAGACATAGAAACAACATGGAAAAACAAGAAGACTCTTCCAATAAAATATGCCGAAGACGTAATAAACATACTAAATTTTGAGTGCGGCGCAAGAGGTACTCTCGTTGCCTATTCAATAGGCTTTGCAGCTCCTCTTCCAATATCAAGAGCAAAACTTCAGGAGACGAACCAAGGCGAAACGGCCTGATGATTCAAGAAGGATCTGATGCAAGAAGCACAAGTGTCACTTGACGCCATAATAATAGATGTAGACTACGTAAACCTAAATGATTCGAGTGTAATCCGGCTTACGTTAAAACATGACGGCGAAACGTACACTGTATTAGACAAAAACTTCCATCCCTACCTGTATCTTCTTCCGAGCAATCCTAAACTTGATAAAGACTCTATAGCCTCTCTAAAGATAACGTCTGAAGGTAAGAGTGTAGAGATAAGCAATGTTGAGGAAAGACAGATGGCTTTGCGCGGAAAACAATATCGTGTCCTCTGCGTAGAAACGAACAACACGCGCAATGTACCAAAGCTCAAAGACGCACTCAGAGAATTTGGCGAGTGTTACGAATACGATATACTTTTCTGGAAAAGATACCTAATAAATAAAAAACTCTCACCTTTCAGCGGAGTATCTGTGAAAATGCATATGGAAGAAGGCAGATATGTGTTGGACAGCATAGAAAACAAGGAGTACAAAACGGATATAAGATACGTCTGTTTTGACATAGAAACATACAACCCTCTGGGTGCTCCGAGACCAAACAAAGACCCTGCAATAATGATAAGCTACACTGATGGAACCGAGCGCAAGGTGCTCACAACAAAGAAAATAAATCGCGACTTTGTTAAAACCTATTCAACCGAAAAAGAAATGATAGAAGCATTCACCGAATTTATAAGAAGTACAAATGCAGATGCTATAGTTGGTTATAATTCATCGAATTTTGATATACCTTACTTGGAACAAAGGGCCAGAGCTACTGGTGCCGACTTTGCAATAGGGAGAGAAGGGGAAAGCATCCGTACAGAACATCATGGTCTTATCGAATCGGTCAAGATACCTGGAAGAATGAATCTGGATGTGTACAATGTTACAAAATTTATTGCAACGGTTGGGGCATCTGAAAAATTGGTACGTGCAAATCGATTCACGTTGAGTGAAGTTTATGCTGCCATAACTGGAGATACAAAAAAGATGGTCGATAGGGCAAACATATGGCAACAATGGGATGGCACTGATGAGGATCGCGAAATCCTGGCAGATTATTCTTTAGGTGATTCTTTAGCGCTTAATGAACTTTACAAGGCTTTCATACCATTGGAAATCGAGGTTTCAAAAGCTGCTGGAACAACCCTGGCCGAAGCGTGTGTTTCAACAACAGGACAACTGGTCGAGTATCTTCTGATGCGTTATGCGAATAACAACAATGAGATAGTGCCAAACAAACCAACAGAAACTGACATAAGAATACGAGAATCCAATCCTATAGAAGGTGCATACGTAAAGACTCCAGAAGCAGGTGTGTACAAAAATATAGCCGTCTTCGACTTTCGAGGTCTGTATCCATCAATAATAATAGCATACAATATAGACCCAAGCACCATGTGCAATGATTGCACAGAATACCATGAAACTCCAATAAACATTAAATTCATGAAAAATCCACAGGGTATAATGCCGCAAGCATTGCGATTGCTAACAAAAGAAAGAGCTGAAATCAAAAAAAGAGCGAAGCAAAATCCAAATGACACGGCTCTTGCAGCAAGATCACAAGCTCTTAAAATACTGGCCAATTCTTTCTACGGTTACCTCGGCTATGCACGGTCTCGTTGGTACACTCGCGATTGTGCCGCAAGTGTAACCGCTCTTGGAAGATCACACATAAAGCATACTATAGAAGAGGCAGAGAAATCTGGATTTAAGGTCCTTTATTCCGATACCGACAGCATATTCCTTCTGCTAGGTTCTCAGACAAAAGATCATGCATTAACATTTCTCAAGTCATTCAACAGCACTCTCCCGGAATCAATGGAACTTGAACTTGAGGATTTTTACACTAGCGGAGTATTTGTGGGTAAAAAAAGTGACGGTTCTGGAGCAAAGAAAAAATACGCTCTTCTCTCTGAAACAGGCAGAATCAAGATTAGAGGTTTTGAGTTAGTGCGTAGAGATTGGTCAAACATAGCTCGAGAAACTCAAAGAAAGGTGCTGGAAGCTATACTCAAGGATGGCAACAAGCCTGATGCAATAAAAATAGTAAAAGATGTTGTCAAAAATCTAAGAGAAAACCGCGTGCCTCTTGGGGATCTTGTGATAAGGACACAACTAAGAAAAAAAATAGACAATTACGATTCAAAATCGCCTGAACTCAGCGCTGTCAAAAAAGCCATAGAAAAAGGAGTCAGGAAGAAAGACGACATGGAAGGTGCAACCGTAAGTTACGTGATAACTAGTGATGGCAGCAGTATAAGCGAGAAAGCCGCACTCGAAGAGATGGCTAAAGACTATGATCCTGATTATTACATAAACCACCAGGTAATACCAGCAACTCTGAAAATATTGAAAGAACTTGGAGTGAGCGAAGAGGAGTTGAAAGGCGGTGGTTCTCAGAAGAGGCTTTGATATGGAAGATTACGACTACGAGAAACTAAAAGAGACAGGCAGGATTTCATCAGAGGCGCTTTCCAAAGCGCGTATGATAGTAAAGGAAGGCAAAGGTATATTGGAAGCGACAGATGAACTCGAACAGTTCATAATCGAAAAGGGATACGAACTGGCGTTCCCCGTCAACATTTCCATAAACAGTAGTGCTGCGCATTACACTCCTGATGTTGATGACAATTCTTTGTTCTCTGGATCTGATTTAATAAAAATAGATCTTGGTGCCAGAAAGAATGAGTATCTTACCGATTGTGCAATAACCATAGACCTTTCATCAAACTATCCGAAATTAGTCGAAGCTACCGAAAAAGCACTAGAATCTGCAATAAGCATGGTAAAACCCGGAAGAGAGGTTCGTGAGATAGGCAGAGTTATAGAAAGTATAGCTGTGGAAAACGGATTCAAACCGATCAAAAACCTAGGAGGTCACGGAGTAACAAAAACAGATCTTCATGCAGATGTGTTCATTCCAAATTTTGACAACGGAGATTCTACAAAACTCGAAGAAGGCCAGGTCATAGCGATAGAACCGTTTATGACCGATGGTTATGGTCTAGTCGAAGATGGCAATACTGTAAACATATTCCAAAAACAAGCAGATGCTATGCCTAGATCTCGTGAAGCACGGGAAGTCGCATCTCTTGTAAATGAAAAATACCTTACGTATCCTTTCTCGTTAAAGTGGGTAAGAAGAGAATTAAAACACATGAGCGAATTTGGAGTGAGAAAAGGAATATCTGAATTAATTTCCATGGGAATGCTCGAAGCATTTCCTGTACTGGTAGAAAAGAAAAAAGGCATGGTTGCACAATCTGAAAAAGAGCTGATAGT
>JAJZIU010000037.1 GCA_021810455.1 Microcaldota archaeon | reverse complement strand
AAAAGTGGACCTCGTTTTCCTTGGCAAGTTCCCGCGCCTCGTCGCTCATCATCTGTTCTATGCCTCCAGTGTGCCAGGGATAAGCTATGTCGTATATAAATGCTATTTTCATCACGTATCACAGTTGGTCTATGCGGTACTTATTCAACATTACAATTGAGCAGTGACATCCTCCCACCCGTAAACGATGTAGAATTCATTAACTCATCTCGGCTCGGAAACCCCCTGAATTTGTAGGCTCTTGCTGATTCCATGACTTTTTTGTTGTTTTGCATTTTTATATACCTTCGCTGCAGTTTGCTTTCATCCCACAGCTAAAGAGTGTGGCATTTCCCACTCGCGTTATTAGCATAAGTTTTTCCAACACTAAAGGATTACTGAGATATAACAGTGTAATATAAAATTATTTAAGCGTTAGAATCGAAGCTGAATCGGTGTATAGAATGAAAGGATTTTTGTACAGGGCTTTTGGCACTTTAGACAGGATTGCAAAGTTTGAGAAGGTTTACGCGCATTGTGACTATCCGTGCGGCATATACGACCCACACACGGCACAGATGGCAGCGCACACCGTAATAAGAATGATAGATCTCATAAATGAGACGAAGGCGAGCGGAACAAGTGATCCGGAACATCAGCACAATCTGATACGTGCAACAATGATAAAAGAGCAGCATGCAGAGATATGCAAAAACGAGATAAGAATATTGTGGGGAGATTACTTCAAGAAAGAACACTTAGAGGCTTATCCGAATTTGAATGAGCTTGTTTTCAACACGATGAAGCTGGCTTCCAAGGCAAAGCAATCAGCAGACGTGAAGGCAGCCGAGGAGCTTCTTGCTACAGTAGAACAGATAGCCGAGATCTTCTGGAAAACCAAAGGAGTAGAAACAAAAAGAGTAACGGCTTTCTATCCTACAAAACGCGAGATAGTTTACCCGAAGGTATAACCAGATGTTGCCAATAGCAGTATTCAAGGTATCGGACAAAAGCATGGAGCCGTCTCTTAAGGAGAATGATTACCTGATAATTCTGAGAACCAGGAAGTTCCGAGTTGGAGACACCATAGTGCTGGTGCATCCTTATAAGGATTTCAAGATCGTAAAAAGAGTTTCTGGAGTAAGCAAAAAAGAATGCTTTGTAACAGGAGACAACAAAAACGTTAGCGAGGATAGCAGAAGCTTCGGCGCAGTGAGTCTTGATAATGTGATAGGCAGGATTCTTTTCAAAGTAGGATGAACCAGAAGTCTTTTTATAGTATCGCTACAATATAATAAGCGAATTATTAAGGTGCAGATTATGAAGCTTAGACCTGCAAGAACGATGCGTACATTGAAGAGCCAGGCATGGAGCAGATTCTCAGTAAAGAAGCCAAAGAAGAATTATGTGAAGGCACTTCCACACACAAGCCTTTTGGTATTCAGAATGGGTGTAAACAAACAGGATTATGATACAGTATTTACACTTAATGCGGACAGTTATGTACAATTAAGATCAAATTCGTTGGAAGCCGCAAGACAGGTTGCAAACAAGCACCTAGAAAGAGAAATACCAGGAGCATACTTCTTAAGAATAGTTACTTATCCACATAATGTCATAAGAGAGAAGAAAAGAGCAACAGGAGCAGGAGCTGACAGATTGTCACAGGGTATGTCAATGTCTTTCGGAAAACCAATATCGATAGCTGCAAGGATAAGACAAGGGCAGACTGTTTTTGAGGTAAGGACAAATAGCACATCGAAGACTGTAGCAACAGAAGCGCTGAAAAGGGCTTCATCAAAATTATCAGGAACTTACACAATAAAAATGAACACCATAGCCAAACCAGTAGAAGCGAAAGCAAAAGTAGCAGCGTAGAAGTGAATAATAAAGCTACAGTTCTTTAGCCATATCGGCGTATTTTTTAGAAATAGTGTCAACCATAAGCCTTAGCCACGGAGTAAATGCTTCAGGATCCTCAGTTATTTCATTCTTAAGATCGGAAAGACTTATCCATCTCCAATCAACAACCTCATCGGGATTCAGCTTCGGCTCGCCTTCGAATTTTCCGAAGAATATGTGATCATATTCGCGTTCAGTAAGTTTTTTTCCCACATCGGCTTCGTACTTGAACATTAAAGCGTATTTCATAGGACAATCGAAACCCATTTCTTCATAAAGCCTTCTGTGAGCAGCAGTTACCGATTTTTCACCAGGTGTTGGATGGCTGCAACACGTATTGGACCATTTTCCAGGAGTGTGATATTTGGAAAGAGCTCTTCTTTGAAGCATTGTTTCTCCCTTATCATTAAACACGAAAACAGAGATTGCCCTATGCCAGATTCCACCGTTAGAATGCGCTGTAAGTTTCTCCTCTTTGCCTATCATTCGGTCTTTGTCATCTACCAATATGACGTACTGGTTCATAATAAGACTTTTATATCAGTAAACATATAAACGTTCTTGGTTAAATGCGAATACTTTTACAGTTTCCAGAAGGCTTAAAAGACAAAGCACTTTTGCATGCAAAAAAACTCGAAGAACAAGGAAACGAGATATTTATCTCGGCTTCACCAACATTTGGCGCCTGCGATCTTGCAATAGACGAAGCCAAGAGCATAAATGCGGATAAACTGGTGCATTTTGGACATGCAGAGTTTCATCATGTAGATTTTAACGTAGAGTATGTGCCTTACACAATAGACGCTTCTCTTGATGTGCTTGACAAGTCCATTGACTTTTTAAAGGATTACAAAACGATAGGCATTGTAACAACAATACAACACATACATCAATTGCCAAAGATTAGAGAGTTTTACGAGAAGAACGGCAAGACTGCTGTTATAGGTAAGCCTTATGGTTTTGCAAAGAAGGAAGGACAGATTCTTGGTTGTGATGTAGGAAGTTCTGCAACAATAGATAATAAAGTAGATGCACACGTATATTTTGGAGGTGGCATATTCCATCCATTCGGAGCTTTGATACACACAAAGAAACCATTCATAATGGTAGACCCTTTCACTAACAGCGTAGAGCTTATAGATCAGTACAGGGAAAAAATGAGAAAAAGAAGCATAGGAAAGATAGCCGCATCGCTTTCTGCAAACAGATTTGGTATATTAGTAAGCACGAAGAACGGACAGATGAATATGGGCCTTGCAAATATAATCAAAAACAAGATAGAGAAGGAGGGATTTCAGGCAGCGATTCTTGTATCGAACAATGTTGATTTCGACTCGTTGAACAATATGATGGAGTTCGATGCTTTTGTAAACACTGCATGCCCGAGAATAGCTGTTGATGATTTAGATAGAGCAAGGAAGCCCATACTGAATGCTTCAGAACTCATGGAGTCATTGAAAATGAGAAATGAAAATAAGAGAATCTAATCCTATCCTAAAATAAAAAATAGGTTAAAAACAAAAGAAAAAATGAAGGTTATGAAGCCTTCACATTTACCTGTGCGAACTGGGTTATTACAGTAGAGCCACCAGATGAAGTGTAGCTGACCCAGACATAACCTTGCAATCCTGTGTTGAGGTTTACTGAACCAGTTGCAGGAAGTGTTACAGTTATGCTTTGTCCGCTAGGCATTCCGCCTGATATCGTATTACCCGCATTTATTGAGCTTAGAGAAGTTCCAGACTCAACAGATGCCTCAGAAGACTGAGGTACAAAATATGCCGTTGCAGAGGTCCATGATGTTCCAGTGTTCTGAGTAAGTGTTATCAGAACATTTCCTGGAGGTGGAGTCGTTGATCCTACTCCCCCATACACATAACTGCTACATGCAAACTGTGGGGTGGTTGGTGTGCACACTGAAGGCACTATGCTACCTGTATTGAATATCCCAAGGAATGATAATGCACCTAGCACTACGGCAATTATAAGTATTGCCCATCCATAGGTCATCAGATATTCCATTGCGCTTTGTAGTTTACGCCTATTCATAATTTTCACGCTTTTGATTTAGATACTCTATAGATATCTATTTAAACATATCGATAAATAAAATGATAAAATAAAACAAAAAAAGAAGGAGAAAAAAATAAAAAATTTATCTTCTCCTTTTTCGGGACAATCTTCCCTGCCTGTTCATCTTTGTTCTTGCAACATACCCATTCTTGTCTATAAAGTAAAGGTAGCCTTCCTGTCTGGACACTTTCTCTTGTCCCACCTTTGCCTTTCTGCCTCTAGGGTTGTTTTTCATCGGAGTTCTCCATACAAACCCATCTTTTCCAAGGTAGTAGAGAAATCCGTCTTCCCTTTCTACTTTTTCTTTCGTTACTTTTTCTGCCATTAAATTCACCTGATATAGATAAAATAGATAGTTTTTTATATGTATCGACGTTAAACCGTCAGCAAACTACACTTTTACGAGGTAAAATGCGAAATGTCACGATCATTGCCCTCGACAATTATGAAACTATGGTTGTGTGTATCCGCCATACCAATCGCTCGTAAAGGATACGTTTCTTGACACACCATTATTGTCGTTGCCAGAATAGTCACTCGCATCTCCGTTCAACGGATACCACAGTTTTAGATCCTGAAGATTTATTGGTGCTCCTCCGATTCCTTCTTGATACAAAAGTTTTATTGAAGAGTTTGACAATGATGTGTTGTATATCTGCACATTTGAAATGTAACCGTTGAAGTACTGGTTATAGCCAGGATCACCCCAACCCATGCGCAACGACTGGCCACCATTCGTATGAAGCGGGCCGTTAGTGGATAAATAACCATCGAGTTTTCCATTAAGATACACACTTTCATTCGAACCATCGTACGTCATCGCAATCTGAGACCACGAGTTTATCTGTACTTTAGAATTTCCACATAACCAGATCCACGTACCACTTGGTAGCACGCCTCCACCAACACAATCAGATTTGCTTATTTGAGAGTTTCCAAATGCAAGGTAGTAAGGCCCATTTTCAGCCACAATGGTGCCTATGGTATTGCTAGATGGCTTTATCCATGCAGTTATTGTGATATACTCTGGAAAAATATGCGTTGATGTTATAATGCTATTCTGGCCATTGAACTGTGCAACGTACTGCGGCACCTGGTTGTTGCAGCTTCCGACCAGATTGCTTATCCCTAGTTCCGTATTTCTGATTACCTGACAACCACCGGCACTTGCCTTAGGCGCAAACGTTATAGGATTGAAAACACCAAGAAACGACAGCGCACCCAGGACAACTGCAACGATAAGTATAGACCATCCATAGGTCATCAGGTACTCCATTGCAGATTGAGATTTTGTAGATTGCATGTGTTAGATGAACAGAATAGATTTAAATGAATTATGAAACGGAGATTGAAACATAAAAAGAAGAATTGACTGGAAGAAATAGAACAGAAAAGAAGAAGAAATAAAGGAATAGAAAAGCCAAAAAGGCAATAAACCAAAGTGTCCACAGTTAGCGATCAACCGATTAGGTTGATGCGCTCTGCAGCAACTGCTGTATGAA
>JAJZIU010000036.1 GCA_021810455.1 Microcaldota archaeon | reverse complement strand
ATAGAGATTTATAATGGATTTACAGTTTGCAACGATGGGTTCTCACTGTACAAAAAAGTAGGTAACAAATACTTGGGAATTTCTATTGCCACATTTAAACCAAAAGATGATGGGAGAATATCTGATGAGGTGTACAGGTCCTTAATATCAAATGTCCATGAACCGTTTTGTTTGTCAGTTTGCATAAATGAAATTGATAAGAAAAGATTAACCGAACCATTAGAAGTTAAAAGGCAGATGAAAGAGATAGAATACAGACGTACCTCTTCGAAAGTTTCAGATAAAAGAAACGAGATAAAACGAGAACTTGAATTGATAGATGAAGAATTGGAGAACTTGAATTCTTCAAAAAAATCTTTGGAAATAGTTATTTCACTGAAAACTTTTGTATATTCTTCTAATTGGCGTAATTCTGCGCGAGAGTCACTTTATAATTTGAAAAACATATCAAGCATTTTAAGCACAGAGGCAAGATTAGACTGTGAAATTTTGAGAGGCGAAGAACTTCTTTCTTTTGTAGAGGTATCGTAATGTACAAACATAGATACGGATATAGAGTAAATGATCAATTGGCAAGTAAAATGCTACTCATGCCTAACATCAATACCCAAGAGGCATTTGACATTAGGTTACAGGATAATGACATTTTGATAGGTTGTGATGAATTATTGTATTCTCCGATATCCATCTCTTTTAATGATTCGATAAATCAACACATATTTGTTTTTGGAATGAGTGGATCTGGGAAAACATTTTTGGTAAAAACGATTATTTTCAAACTTCATACTGAAAAACACGTAAAAATCGCAATAATAGATTTTACAGGAGAATTTAGTGATTTCGTAAAAGAATCTAAGAATTTGTTAGGAAAACATTCGAATATTGATTATTTTGATATGAGAAAGTTAGACGAGAAACAGAAGATGCAAGCATCAGAAAAATTACTTCTGAAATTAGCAAACAATATGAGAATGGCAGATAGTAAATCAAAAACATTCATAATACTCGATGAGGCATGGAAACTTATTGGAAAAAGTAATGCTTTGAATTCGATTATGAGGGAGGGAAGAAAATATAATACAGGTTTAGTACTTGCCTCGCAAATTATGGGAGATCTGGAATTAGGAATGTTAACAAATGTCGCCAATTTGTTTGTTTTCAGGACAAACAATGAAGAGGATATAGAAAGACTATCCAAAGGATACAATTTGGATAGTCGTATAGAAATAAAAAAACTCGATATAGGCAGCTGTGTTTATATAAGGTTAAGCAAAACAGGTCTGAGACGAGTTTTTAAAGTTAAAAAAGTTTTTGGAACTAGAGTTGCACCCCATATTTGGATAAAGATAGGTGGATATATGATTGAAATAGATGAGAAAGAACTTGAAGATTTTATAAAGGAATCGACTTCTAAAGATCCATCAAGTTTACTTAAAAAAATAATCGATAATGAAGGCATATCGCTGAGTGAATTGATTACTGAATTGATTTTGATAGGTAGTGATAGGAGAAAAATCCTCAGGTTCTTGAGAGATATTAAGATTTCAGAAGACGCGATTGCTGATGCATTTTCTGCAGTAATTGGTAGTATTGATGAGAAAAACAGATGATTATGTACTTGTTAGTAGAATAATGACAAAGGCGAAACTTTTGACAAACATGTCAAAAATTAGCAATACTTTAGAGCTTTATCCTGGTCTTTTTAAAGATAAATGCGATTATGGATTAAGATACACTACGTTGAATGATGAGAAAGGAGCTAGGTTTGTTATAGAAGCAACCAAAGAGTCGATATCAATAGAGATTAGTTCTAACACTTCGCCACTTTATTTTATGAAAGAAGGTTTGTTGAGACTGCTGAGTTTGATAGCCATACTTCATGATGATTATGAAGTTGGAATCGAGGGTTTGTACCCATATTTAACGTATGTTTTAATGAATGTAGAACCTTGTAAGTTTACAAAAAATGTAACTAACGTTAGGGAGGATACTGACATAATACTAGCAAAGAGGATATTGAAATTAATAAGAAAAAATGAAGATTATGAAAAATTATTGAAAACTGAAAGAAACAATTTCATAAAAGTTCTTTCTAAACTAATTGAAGAAAAATATACACATAAAAGCAGGGTAGAGGAAATTTCAGAAAGCATAGGAGTGGATGTCGCAGATGTTGATGAAGCAGTGCAGAAACTCATCAAGGATGGATATAGGAAACTACCATCAGGAAGAGATTCGTTTGATTTGGTGAGGATATGACATGGTATATTATCCAATTCGCACCGATAATTGCAGGAATAACTGTGATGTTTCTACTCAGAAGATTGAACATATCAAAACACAGGATATCAGTATATGATAGCATTATAGAGAATGGAGATTGTAAATTACGATGGATTGATCTGAATAATATTGAAACAGTTAGTTTTGATGACATAGCATACGATGAGTTAGTAGTAAATGGAATTGTAAAAATAGGTAAGAAATACGCAAACGAAACCGTATTTGTAAAATCAGGTATGATTGAATTAAGTAAATTAGAGCAGTTAAGCTATTTAATAAATAAACATAATATTGAAAAGATTAGAATTTTTGTGAGAACAGGAGAGGAATTTGAAAATTATTTACTAAGATTCGATAAATGCTCAGGGTTACTCTTAGGACTTATGGTTGATGGTAGATTATTATTCTTGCAGACACATAGGACAATGTGAAACCAGAAAGTTAACTTAGTCTTTTCTGATAGAGAAGGTTCTTGAGCAATCTACTGTTCTTTATCCAGGTACCAATAGGTATTTCCATTTTTTTAGACACATAGCTGAACGTTTCTGAAATGTTTGCCATAGTTTTGGGGGTTGATCTTAATGCTTCTCTCACGTGTTCTCTGACATTCCATACCCCAACAGGCATTATATAACCAGAATGCACTTCCCGGAGGATTATAACCTTAGCCTGGACTTTGATCTTTTCTAAAAGCTCGGAAACAGCAAGTCTTGCTGCGTAGTAGCAACCACCTATTTCCGCATATGTCTTTCTGCCATCATAAGGTTCGTAAGACGCCCCTATCTCAACATCTGTGCCACTAGCGTTCCAAGTAGTGTTAGGATACCAAGCTTCCATTGATTCGTATTCCCACGAACCAGGAACAAAAATGATCAACCATCTATTATCAAGAGAATAGTTTTCATAAATTCTTATTGAATCGATATTGTTGTAACTCTTTATAGGTTCCAGAAGGTGCTTTGATAGCGTATCGTCTGTTGCAGTTATGCTCCATCTCGTTGGTACTAATCTCCGGTTTTCGCCTCTCCCAAGCACACCTGCAGATAGTGCTTTTTGGATTTTAGATACCAGAACTCCATTTTCATAAAGCTCTACAATTGCTGAGCTTGCACCCATGTCAGTGTCTAGATATGCATTTTCTATTTTTGCATTTGATCTTGAATTATCTATACGCATATCTTTTAACTGGGCGCTGGGGCCAAAAGGTTGGCTGCTTTCATTGAAGCTCATACGCATTGAAGGTATATTCTTAAGGGTAAGATCAACAGTTGTATGTTTATCGGCTATTGCCATTTCTTTAAGCATCTCTTCTATTTTTCCATTATCAGCATTTGTAACTTTTGTCTTATACATACCGCGTATCAACATGGATCGAAGTTCTACTATCTCGGACATCGTCTTATTTGTCCACGTTTCCGGAGTGCCCATTTCACTAGTGTCAGATAAGCTGGGAGGAACGAGAGGCCCTACATAAACATTAGGATATCCCATTCTACCGATGAATATATCAGGAGGAGACGAACCATAAATTTCATTGCTCTTTATCATATCTATTGTTTTGAATCGATAGTACTGTCGCATAAACTTAGGATCACGCATGTTAAGATATACTGTACCAGTACGGTTTATATTAAGCGACATGATACCCTATAACATTTTGCACTTTAGATTTAATAAGCACTATGCAAAATTGTTACCCCGTATTTATTATGTCGGAGAGCATGTTAAAAATCATGACTGCGTCAGGTCTGTTTGTCACGATTATTGTTTCAGTATAACAAGATACAAACTCGAACGTGTTTATTTTTTGTTGTGCGAGTAAAGAAGTCAGATAGGCAACAACGCCTCTTACTTTTTCTATATCTTCTTCTGAGTGTATGACCAAGGCAGATTTGTCAGAATAATGCTTTATTATGTGTTCTTTCTCTTTTCGCAATATATCCTTGTTTTCAGTATTAGATATGTAAACGTAATTTGAACCTACGCGTATATTTGCCATAGCTTCCAGTGTAATGTCTTTATTTGATATTATCACAGACACACCATCTATGACTGTTGTTCTACTGTACTTAAGCACGGAAAGTATCTGCTTATAACTTTCTTCACGCCCTTTTCCAAGTTCTATGGCATATCGTCTTAATGCCGCTTTTATTGCGTGGAGCTTACGGGTATGCAGTTCGGAGTCTACCATCCTAGCAAGGCTACTAAGATTGACAATGCCTCTTCCGAGTGCTTCCATGAGGTAAGGTTTGCTTTTTATGTATTTTCTTACAGAACTTGCTATTTTATCCATTAATCAAACCTTTTGCCAACTTTCTTGTATGCATCTCTGAAAGGTACCCCTTCTTTTACCAACTTATAAGCTTCTGAAACAGAGTACAGTTCGCTACTCATTGCCTTTCTGCATGCTTCCTTATCAACTTTTAATCGATTTACAACTATGCCCATTATGTTTATGCTATCCTTGGTAGTGTCTATCCCATTCATAGTGGGTTCTTTGGTAAGTTGCATGTCCCTATTGTATCCAGATATCAGATTTCCGCTCATTCCCATTACTTGGAATTGATAACCAACAACCTGATGATACTTAGATCTTACAAGTTCAAGAACGTCAGGGTTCTTTTTGTGTGGCATTATTGAACTCCCTGTTGACAGTTCCTTTGGCAATTCAAAGTATCCGAATTCAGGCATACTAAACAATATTATATCTGACGCCATCCGGTTTAAGTCTAGAAGTATCTGCGACATCGTATTAAGTATTAGTGCTTCGAACTTTCCCCTACTGTTCTGCGTGTAGATTGGACTTTCCTGTGTTTTGGTGAACCCGAGAAGTTTTGTGGTCAGTGTTCTATCTACATTTATTGGCAGTCCATATCCGGCACCTGTTCCAAGAGGAGATTGATCTATAAGTTTAAGAGTATTTTCAGCCAGTACTTTATCATCGTTTAAGGATTGTGAAAAAGCTTCTGACCACATTTTCATTGAAGAAGGCATGGCCTTCCTCATGTGAGTATATCCGGGCATTTCTACGTTAGAATATTTTTTTGCAAAAATCTCGAGATTTGCAATCAGTTTAGACAAATCCTTAATAGTTGATTTGAGCTCTTCTTTATAGTACAGTCTTAATGCAGTTGCAACTTGATCATTTCTGGATCGTGCAGTGTGTATTTTTTTTCCAACGGCCCCAAGTTTGCTAACAAGATAATTTTCTATTGCAGTATGGCAATCTTCATCTTCCGGTTTTATATCGAATTTGTCCTTCTCTGAAAGGTCTATGATTTGATTTAATGTTGATGTTAACTTGTTAACTTCGTTTTTATCAAGAACGCCAATTTTACCCAACATTTTGGCATGCGCTAT
>JAJZIU010000008.1 GCA_021810455.1 Microcaldota archaeon | reverse complement strand
ATATGGATTCAACAAGCAGCTTGGCATTGTTGCCCTCTCTTAGCCTTCGATATGCATAATCGATCCATCTGTTACCAAATGGGATATAAAGCCATATCGATAACTCTTCATCTGCAATTTTCATTGCGCAATCATCCGTAATGCCGTTTAACATTGCAAGATGCATCTTCTTTCCATATTTCTTATTTAAATTTATGGCATCACGTATGATATTTTTATCATGCGTAGCTATCATGAATTCCTCAGAATTTCTAAAAACATACCTCATCAACTTTAGGTAATTCTTTGTAACTGTTGATCTTCTCATGTATGCTATGGTCTCGTTCTCTTTGTAAGCCCCTTTAACCAGCCTTACAATGCCTTTATCTCTTACTACATTAATAACGTCCGAATAGCTTCTCCTGAGATACGATTGTATACATATGCCAACTCCTTTGTCGTGCACTTCTGATTCGTACAATCGTATGGTATCATCAACATATTCATGCGCCTCCATGTCCAACCACACGAATACATTATGTTGCCTTGCGCTCTTTACTATTTTACTATAATTTTTCATAGCTAGTTTCCTACCCATTAGCAAACCTATCTGGGTGGGTTTAACAGATATTGAAGCTCTAACTCCACTACTTTCAATGTGTTCTATCAAATCAATGTACGTTGATACTGCATCATCTATATCACTCTTATCAACAAAATCTTCTCCCAAATAGTTTATTATTGCCCCAATACCAACACTGTTAAACTTTCTTGCCCGTTCTATGGCGTCTTTCCTATATGGTCCAGCAATCCATCTTCCTGCGAAAATTTTCTGTACAAATGCACCCATGAACCAAACAACACAAGATAATTATTTATATTCAATCAAGCACATCTTATCATGGATATATACTTTGCAACATCAAATATTGAAAAATTCAAGGAAGCAAAAAGAATCATAAAAAAACTCAAAAGAATAAACATTGAAATGCAAGAGCCGCAATCCCTCAGTGTAGAAGAAGTGACAAAATTCAAGGTGATAAATGCTTACGAGTCCTTAAAAATGCCCATCGTAGTGGAAGACACGGGATTCTATATCAATGCACTTAACGGATTCCCTGGTGCCCTTGGTAAATGGTTGCATTCCTCAATAGGTCCTGAGGGTATATGTAACATGATTTCCAACTACAAAAACAAAAGGACAACAGCAGTTACCTGTGTTGCATTTTATAATGGGAAACAGATACACATATTCAAAGGCTCTACAAATGGCATCATATCTGACAAACCTATAGGAAAAAAATTCGGATTTGATCCTATATTCATACCTCGCGGCTATGAAAAAACGTTCGGAGAAATGACCTTAGAAATCAAAAATTCAATATCTCCTAGAGGTAAAGCCTTTAGGAAACTCAGGAAATTTTTAGAAAAATCAGGAAATCTTTAGCCTCTGCAGAACCCTGTCTGGATTGTCATAATAATCTCTACACATTTCATTTATGCCTTTTAAGTCACGTACTCCTAGCTCATTAAGCTTCTGAAGTATCCTGCCTCTTCTCTGCTCTTCTGCTACGATTTCCGTTGGAGGGACTCCTGTTAATTTGGAAAGCGTATCTCTGTATGTGACGCTCGGAAGTATCTCTGAACTTTTGTGTGTTTTATAATCATACATGTACAAGTCTGACAACAACACCTGCGTCTCTATGCCTGCAATTTCTGACACTTGCGTTATTTTCCTCACAGATTTATTGTTTTCATTTACCTGAGATACAACTATTATGGAATCTATAAGTGGTATTATGTCCTTTTCAACACTCATCGGTGTGTGTTGTAATCTTGTAACAACATCTCTGCTTGTGCTCGCGTGTATCGTACCCATGGATATCTTTCCTATGTTCATTGCAGTCATCATGTCTTTAGCTTCTGCGCCTCTAACCTCTCCTATGATTATCATATCTGGTCTCATTCTTAATGAATTCTTAACTAAATCTTGCATGGTTGTATCTGAAGTTGTTTCTAATCTTACGCAATTCTCTTGTGTATCCGTGTTCAATTCATAAGTGTCTTCTATAACAACTATTCTTTGTTCGGGTCTGAAGAAACTGAACATTGCATTAAGCAATGTTGTTTTCCCACTTGCAGGCATCCCTCCTATTATCAGATTTGCAGGCCTTACTTTTAATCCTTCAGCGTAAAGCCAAAATCTCCCTGCCATATTGTAACTCATTTCCCCCATATTAATTAGGTCTATTATGCTGAGTGCAGTTCTTCTGAAGTTCCTTATCGTTATGTTTGCCCCTATGGGTGAATCGACTACATTGACTCTTGATCCATTCGGAAGATGGACATCAACTATGCTCCTTTCCGGCTTGCCTTCTGAAACATACATTCTTATTTTCGCAACAAGCATGTCCAGTTCCCGTCTGTCATTCACATGCTCTGGCGTCTTAAGCTGGCCTACCCCGCTCTTATAAACGAATATGTTTTTCGTACTGTTTATCATTATGTCTTCAATATCCTCTTCATTAATGTATTTGTCTACCGGCTCGAACAGTTTTGCATCGTTGGTTATTCTATCGATGTCCTCCTTTGATAAAGCAGGATTTTTTGTTTTGGATGCAAGCTCTATCTTTTTGTTCACATCCTGCTCTGACAAACCTCCTAATTTTCCTGCAAGAGAATTAAATATTTCAAATTCTAACTCAAAGAAGCTTTGTTCATCCATAAAAACCCATAATTACAATAATTGCGATATGAACCTTTTTAGTCTTTGCTAACATTGTAGTCTATTAATGGAGTATGTTGATTTTGACATAGTTATACTTGGGAGTGGTATAGCTGGTTTTGTTTCTGCAATAAACGCTTCCGAAGTTTCCCAGCATCTTAACATAGCGATAATATCAAAACTTCACGCCATGCGAAGCCATTCTGTTTCTGCAGAAGGTGGTATCTCTGGGGTTTTATATCCTGGAGAAGATTCCATGGATCTTCATGCCTTTGATACAATAAAAGGATCTGATTATCTGGCGGACCAGGATGCGGTAGAGATGCTTGTGAAGTTTGCCCCACAGGAGATAAAATTCCTTGAACACATAGGCGTTCCGTGGAATCGAGGACAGTCTGGGAAAATAAATCAAAGGGCTTTCGGAGGGATGAGCATTCCCCGAACTGTTTTCGCTGCTGATAAAACGGGTTTTTTTATAATGAGGGCCTTGTACGATGAAGCCGTAAGCAGAAAGAACATAACAATATTTCACGAACATTTCGCTTCAAAACTCATACTAAAAAACGGAAAATTTGAAGGATTATTCGTAATAAATCTCGCAACAGGCAACAGGAAAGTCTTCAGAAGTAAATCCTGTATAATAGCTACTGGTGGAGCATCAAGGACATTCGGTTTCACCACAACCTCACATTCTAGCACAGGTGATGGCACCGCACTCGCCTTTAATGCTGGTGCGGCTTTGAAAGATATGGAATTCATTCAATTTCATCCAACTGCCCTGGTTCCTAGCGGCATACTCATAACTGAAGCTGCTAGAGGTGAAGGTGCCTATCTGCTAAACTCCAAAGGGGAGCGGTTCATGAAAGATTATGCCAAAGCTAAAATGGAACTCGCACCAAGAGACATAGTCTCGAGAGCTATAATCACCGAAATAAACAAAGGCAATGGGATAAAAGGAAATTACGGTATGGATCATGTGATGCTTGATCTGCGCCATCTTGAAAAATCAGTAATAGATAGCAGGCTACCGATGATCTCCGAGATAACAAAGAAAATGCTTGGTCTGGATCCTAGCAAAGAACCAATTCCAATAAGACCTGCGGCACACTTTACCATGGGTGGCATTCACACGGACAAGAACGGACGCGTTTTACATGCGAACAACAACGCTATCGAAGGCTTGTGGGCTATAGGCGAAACTGCTTCTGTAAGCGTACATGGGGCAAACAGACTTGGAAGCAACTCATTGAGTCAGTGTTCCGTTTGGGGAAAGATTGCAGGTACTGAAGCAGCTGAACACGCATTGTCGATCCACAACAAGCATCGCGCATCAGATATAACTGAGATTGTTTCTGAGGAAGATAAAAGACTTAACGATATGGTAGAGCACAAGGGTTCCAAGAGTCCGTATGACATAGTGAAAGTATTGCGATCTATAATGGACAAACACATGTACGTTTTTAGGACTATGGATAGCATGAAAACTGCTGTAGTGTCAATAAAGAGTTTGATTAAGGATTTTGAAGATGTCAATGTAGAAGATAAAGGCACTGTTTTCAACACCAACCTTCGCGACACTCTCGAAATAGAGAATCTCCTAAACCTAGCTCTGGTTATGGCTACCTCAGCTGTAAGCCGGACCGAGAGTAGGGGGGCCCATAGCGTAATCGAGTACCCTGATAGGGATGACGCCAACTGGCTTAAGCACACTATAGCACAGAAGAAAGGAAATCATGTAAACCTATCATACATTCCGGTAACCATAACCAAATGGAAACCGCAACCGAGGCAGTATTGATATGTCATCAACAAATAGTATAGGTAGTATGAAGCCAAATCTTTCAAGATTATTTTCTTTTTATAAGGAAGGTTTCATACATGCGGTATCTTATAGGGTACTCATATTTATTTCATTACTAACTGCTGCGTTTCTCATAATCGATATTTTTGTCAATTCTACAATAATAATATTAACAACAAAAATTCTCATACTCATAACCTGGATTCTATTCACCCCGCAACTATTTTCTGTGTTTGTTGTGATGGTTGTCTATATGACAAAAGGCCTGGCATTCGGAAATCTGAATCCATCCTTTGTAAATACCTTGGAAAAAAATGAACAAAGCCTTTCAGTGTACAAATCAATACCTTACATTGCAATTGCAATATGGCTACTCGCTTTCATAGCGTTATTTTTAATGTGGTTTTCATGAGGGCATCCAGATACATTATATTCATGTACGTTGCAATGGTTGGCGCGCCATTTTTTATGTTCATATATGCGATAGCATACTTCTACAACCAATCTTACCTGCTCTTCCCATTACAGGTCATAATGGCAATTCTTCTATCTGTTTATGGTATACTTGGGATAAATGAAGTTTACATTTCCAGGTCAAACAAACATCATGATAAGGACTTCGAAGTTATCAATGGCAAGGAAATATCTACACTTCAGTCTTCTGACAAAGAAACAACAATACACATAACTCGTTTCGATACTCAAAAATCATCCTTTGTAAAAGATACATACTCCATAAGTTCAAACAGATTTACCACAGTACTCGATGCGCTTTTAGATATCAAGTCGAAATCTGCGAATACTCTCGCAATAAGATACAGTTGCAGAATGGGGATTTGTGGCTCTTGCGGTATGGTTATAAATGGCAAACCTTCATTAGCATGCGAAACAAATCTTTCATCAGTTGCAAAGAATGGCGAAGTTAATGTAGAACCCATGAGGGCTCATCATATAACAAAAGACCTTGTTACCGACCTGGATGATTTCTTTGCTAAGCATAAATCAATCAAACCTGGTTTATTCAGGAAAAATGAAAAAGAAAAGTTTGCTGCAAAAGAGCCATATGCTCAATCTACCAAAGAGATAGAGAAATATCTTCCATACTCTTACTGTATAATGTGTGGTTTATGCCTTGACGCATGCCCTGTGGTCAATACCAATGAAAAATTCATAGGTCCACAAGCTTTGTCACAAGAATATCGTTATCATGCTGATTCTAGGGACCAGTTAGGCAAGAAGAGGATAGAGCTTACCGATACGCTTGAAGGCGTATGGGGTTGTGAGTTCATAGGGGCATGTTCAAAGGCTTGTCCAAAGGGAGTGGATCCTGCAACATCGATACAATTGTTAAAGATCGATACAGTGAAAAATGAGGTAGGCATGGAATGAATTACAGAACAGAGCGTGACGCGTTAGGGAGTGTTAAGGTACCATCTGAAGCGTACTATGGATCTGAAACTGAAAGAGCAATAACGAATTTCAAAATCTCAGGACTTAAGGTTTACACAGAGTTCATACGTGCATACATAATGATAAAGAGAGCTGCAGCGGTAGCAAACATGAAATCCGGCAAACTCGATAAGAAAATCCAACAGAGTATAATTAAAGCATGCGACATTCTGCTTAAAGGATCTTTGGCAGATCAATTTCCAATAGATGTATTTCAAGCGGGCGCTGGAACTAATACAAACATGAATGTTAATGAAGTGATCGCAAATCTCGCACTCGAGCTCTACGGCAAGAAACGTGGCGACTACTCAACAATACATCCTAATGACCATGTGAATATGTCACAATCTACTAACGACACTTATCATGCAGCTATCCATGTGGCTTCTTATTTAGCTATACATGAAAAACTACTTCCCTCACTATATAAACTTTCAAAAACTTTGGAATCAAAGTCAAAAGCGTTTAACGATATAATAATGATAGGCAGAACCCACCTACGCGATGCGGTCCCTATCAAATTGGGCCAAGAGTATTATGGCTACTCTGGAGCAGTGTCAAAATCTGCAGAAATAATTTTACATGAAAGCTCAAGGCTTCTCGAGTTACCCATAGGCGGTACGGCAGTTGGTACTGGGATAAACACTACTCCGAGATACAAACAAAACGTTATAATAGAACTGAATCGATTTTCTGGAAAAAAATTCCTTGCTTCTAAAAACATATTTGCAGATATGCAAAATCAGATAGAAGAATTATCTATAGCAAACGCATTATCCTCCACAGCTGTCACACTTGGCAAAATCGCAAACGATGTGCGTCTCGAGAGCTCTGGTCCGGTTTCAGGATTGAATGAAATCTCTATACCTGAAGTGCAACCTGGATCTTCAATAATGCCTGGTAAAATAAATCCAAGTGTAGCCGAGATGCTGAACATGGTGTGTTTTCAAGTTATTGGAAATGCTTCGGTTGTTAGGGAAGCCGCTTCTGCAGGACAATTTGAACTCAATGTGTTCATGCCTGTCATATCTTACAATCTCCTGTATTCAATAAAGATACTCACTAATGCGATAGACACGTTTACTGACAGATGTATATCTGGGATACGTGCCAACACCAAATCAATAAGCAACAATTTGAAAAGGAATCTATCCATAGCAACGGCACTAACTCCCTACATCGGATATTCAAAAGCTGCAGAAATAGCCAACGAAGCTTATCGAAAAAACATAAGCGTAAAAGAAGCATGCATAAAGGCAAAGGTGCTTGATGAAAAAACTCTTGATTCACTTCTCGATCCTAGCAAGTATGTTTAGTTCGTCGTTTGCAGTTAACATCCAAACATAATAAAAGGTTTCCCAGTCACAAATAACTGTTAACCATGAGTTGTAAAAATGGAGTTTAAAGAATACGTAACTCTTCATAAAAATACAATATATTCGAAAATATGCGATTACATACCACTAAAGGAACCCTCACAGTACTACAGCATGATAAGAGACTATACCGACAGACAGGGCAAGTATCGCAGACCTGGATTGCTCATGCTTACTGGACAGGTGTTTGGTGCAAAGGTTGAAAATCTTATTTTGCCAGCCGCTGCGATGCAACTATCCGAGGATTGGATACTCATACACGATGATATAGAAGATGATTCTGAAATGAGAAGAGGTAAACCCGCACTGCACAAACTACACGGTTATGAACAGGCGATAAACGCTGGTGACGCTGCGCATATGGTTATGTGGAAGATCATAAAAGATTACATGGAAGTAAATCCTGAAAACGGATCAAAGCTGTACGATACTTTCTACAATATGCTTTACAAAACCGTTGAAGGGCAATACAAAGAGATACAATTTAGCAAGGAAGCCAACGGATTCAAAAATGCTACAGAAGATTTATACTTCGACATAATACGAGGTAAAACTTGCTGGTACAGTGTTTATGGTCCGATGCAACTTGGTGCGATAGTGGCAGGCGAGAAACCATCAACTATTCAAAAATTAAAGGAAATAGGCGAACCTGCAGGTATAGCATTCCAGATAATGGATGATATACTGGACATGACTGCTGATGAAAAAACATTCGGCAAAAAGAGACACGGTGATATCTACGAAGGAAAATTAACCCTCATAATTCTACATGCATACAAGTCTGCAACACAAACTGAAAAGGATAAAATAAACAATATATACTCAAAATCACGACGAGAAAAAACTGACAAGGACGTGGATTTTATACTTGAGATGATTGAAAAATACGACGGTATAAACTATGCTAAAGACTTAGTTGATGAATACGGTAAAAACGCAACAAATACCATGCACGACAATCTAGATATTTTTCCTGATAACGAATACAAAAAGATATTCATTTCCGCAGTCAACGAGCTTTTTCTAAGGAAGGCGTAAGAATAAATGCCAAACAGCAACACGTTTTCCCACCCAATGGGCAGTATTCCGCATCGTAGACAAGCTTAGCTTCCGAGTTCGAAATGGGTTCGGGCGTTTCCTTGTCCCTATGGCCGTTTGACATAATGATATGTCCTGTAAACTTTATATAGCTATCTCTTGCTTTCATCAAGATATAAACATATCATAAAATAAAATTCCAGATATTGTTTTACTATCGTCTATGCTATTATCCTTTATCATACTCTTTAGTTTATCTACGCTATATGCAGATGTTTCTATTATTTCGTCATCATCCATTTTTGTTTTTCCCCTTCTCAGTCCTTCTGCAACAAAAAAATGCATTTTTTCAGTTTTAGTTCCTGGAGCTACGTACGCACAGAATATCTCTGTTATCTTATTACATTTGTAGCCTGTCTCTTCTTCAAGTTCCCTAAGTGCAGCATCTCTTGGTGCTTCCCCTTTGTTAATCATGCCTGCTGGCAATTCATAATTATAACGTCCTATAACATATCTGTATTGCTTCTCCAAAAGCAGTCTCTTACCAATAACGCCTAAAACGACAACTGAGTCTTCACTAACAATTCTAGAAACCTTAATTCTCTTTCCATTTTTTTCAACGTACTTCTCTCTAACGTTAAATACTCTGCCTTTATACACGGTTTTTTCCACAATTATCCCTTATTCTTTGCAGCTTCCTCTCCCTGCAAGAATATCTCTGATGATAGTTTGTATCTAGACACACTGTGTAACATGAGCCTCCCCTTTCCTGTAAATTTGGCTAAGAACAATCCAACTCCTCCGAACATTGCAGTTTTTATGTTATCAACAAATGTTACTTTGTAAGAAAGTGTTGCATCAAATCCTGCTATATGTCCTGGATCTATTTCCATAGAACTAGAACCATCAAGTTCATATTCGATTATATCTCCTGTAACGTGTATGAATACCTTTCCTGGTCCTGTAAACTTCTGGAGAACTAGTCCAGATCCTCCAAAGAATGCAGCTCCAAAGTTCAATGTTTCCATTGAAAACTTAACTGTGTTTTCTGCTGCCAGAAATGCATAATGTTCTGCGATAAACTCCTCACTATCGCCTAAATCTATCTCCTTTATCTTTCCAGGCATTGTTCCTGACATGGAAACGTTTCCGAAACCTGTTGTTGATTTAAACTCAGTAAGCATGCCTGTTGCCCCAGTAACCTTTCTCGTTATGGCACCGAAAAGTCCGCCAACCAATTTTGGTGTCATTTTTATGTTGTCACTTTTACTTATCAATCGTCCCGAATCCCCATAAACTACTTCATTTTCACCAAGTGCTATGCTTAGTGCTTGCATAGATCCTCCTATTATCTTACTTTCCATCATCATCCCTATTAACAATCTTGCTTAATTCCTCCCCGTCAATATTCAACCTGTATTTTTCCATTATTCTTCTTATCTTATCCCTACCAGTTCCTTCGAATTTATGTACCAGTTCCTTCAACTCTGAACCGGATATCCGTTCAAGTTTTTCACTCTCTATTATTTTTTTAACCTCCTTTTGATTCCTAGGTGTTCTCTTGAGTATTTCCTCTATACCTGCCTTTGTTATTACTCCTTCTTTGTACGAATTGAATATTGCAACGAGTGTTTGGTCATCTATCATATCTACATCAATTCCTGATCTTTTAAGCTCCCTGAATTTCTCTAATAAAGTAACAGATATTACTAACGGGTCTGCACCAGTCCTTTTTCTAATATCCTCATAAGTATGCAAGTACTTTGACCATAACATCTGCTCAGCAAGTTGCTCTATTCCTATTTCTTTTCTCAAAACAACTGAGGTTTTTTTAATGTCTATCTTATCAAAAGTTTTCTTTGATGGGACAATCGGTAAGACATCTGTTTCTGGATACATTCTAGATCCGGTTGGAATCGGCCTCAAAAACCTAGTTGTCTGCTCGTTCGATACTGCACGTGTTTCAGAAGGAACCCCCTCGAAAGCCATTTCCGCCCTAATCTTAACCATTCGTATAGCTTCTCTGCAAACATCTTCTTTTCCAACAATAAGTACAAATGCGTCATCATCAATCACGTTTAATTCCTTTTTGACATCAGACATCTCATCAGAAGAAATCCCATACGCATCTAATTTTTCATCACTATGTATTATGCCTTTAACCCCACTTGTTTTTGCATAGTCACTCATCTCTCTACCCAATCTCATCCCTTTTCCTATCTCTTTTGATAGAAGTCCAGCAAATCCTGCCAAACGCAATCCAATGACAATGCCCTTAGTACTCATCTGGTCTCGTATGATCTTTGCCGAGGTTTTCATAAATACATGTGACAACTCCTTCTCAATTCCAACTTCCGCATTCCTATTTTTTAGAATATTTTTTATTTCTATAAGTCCAATTTGCCTTTCTATTTCCTTATCTATAACCTCATCCATGTGTTCTATGTCTTGAAATCCTTTTATTTCAACTCTTGTACCGCCTATTATCGATATGTTAACATCCTGTCTTATAGATCCTATACCTCTTTGCACCTTGCCTGACAATCGTAATATCAATCCTATTGTTCTAGCTACATTTTTTGCTTCTATGGGCGTATGTATTATGGGATCTGTATCTATCTCTATCAATGGTATTCCGAGTCTATCCGTATCATAAGTTACACTATCTCCGTCATGCGCAACAATTCCACACGACTCCTCTTCTAAGAATATGGTCGGTATGCCTACCTCCACTTTATCTATTTTCAAGTTGCCATCATAACCAACCAACATGCTCCTCTGAAAAGCACTGGGGTCACTTCCATCAACCACTCCTTTTCTCATAGGCTCTATTTCATCCGGTACATCCGCATTTAACGATTTTGATATAAGCATAGCGATATCCAATGCTTCAGCGTTCAGGTCTTGTGGCGGCTCTTCGTCTATGTCGACTAAACATGTCTTACTATCAAATATGTTGTACCTGAATCTTTTTTTCTTCATACTCTCAAATTCTGCAGAAACATCCCTGCCTCCTAACTCTCCGGTAACTGCCCTCTGTCTCCTTTCAATGTCTCCTATCTTAGAACCCTTATCATAATGTGCATCGCAATTGCAAAATAATTTTTTACTTACCGAAAGTCTCTGATGTATCTCTAATCCACACTTGAAACCTAGCTTTTCATAATACGTTTTATCATGCATAAAAAGACCCGAATTCCTCTTCACCAGTCCTTTCCGTTATTTCCCCTCTCATGTTTTTATTCAACAATAATCTGGAATCATCTCTGCTTTTATTTCCTAGCAAAAATCCCAATTTCACATAAGCAGTTTCCGGAAGCATATCTTCGCAGTACACCGCTCCTGCATCATGCATAAGTCTTGCATTTCTATAAACTTTCGAATTAACTCTCCCATAAATACACTGTGATGTTATCCCTACTATCATGCCTTTATCGGTGGCTTTCCTTATGGCATTTAACCAATTGTATTCCTTATGTGCCGTGGACACTGCCATATGGCCTAATCCAGTACCTTCTATAATCACGCCTTTGTATCCTTTCTCAATATAATAATCCAAAATTTCCGGATCAGAATTCGGATAAGCCTTTAACATCGCTACTTTAGGTTCGAATCCAGTCAACAATTTCGTTTTATTATTTCTGTCTACTTTTCTATAGTTGTTAGTGTAAGTCATGTTACCGCTAAGACTTACTTTTGCTATAGGCTTTTCATTTATTGGCTTGAATGCATCTCTTCTAGAAGTATGGAGTTTTCTTGTTTTTGTGCCTCTCAACATATTGCAATAATCATCAGACATACTTGCGTGCATGCATATTGAAACTTCACCTATGTCGCTTTTTGCAGCTGCATTTGTCGCACATATCAGATTCATAAACGCATCGCTGGAACCTCTATCACTGCTTCTCTGGGCACCGGTTATTACTACTGGCCCGCTTAAATCGTCCAACATAAAACTAAGTGCGGCTGCTGTGTAATGCATCGTGTCTGTACCCATGGTGATTACCACGCCTTTTGCCCCAGAATTCAATGCATCTGCAGCATGTTTTGCTATCACGATCCATTCCTTGTAAGATATATCATCACTCGCCACACTCATTAGATTTTCAACGTGTATATTTGCTACATCTGATAGTTCCGGAACCTCTGAAAGTAATTCCTCGGGTTTTGTCAACATGTAAACTCCACCCGTAACATAGTCTATTTTGCTGCCTATGGTGCCTCCGGTATAAAGTAAATGTACATCCACGTTGCTTTTCGCAATAACTTTTTTAACAGTATGCGTTGCAGCGTTTCTTTTCCCAATTTTTTGGATCTTTATGCTCTTGTTGTATCCAACTCCCATGTTGTATCCGTCTGTGCGTTTGATTATAATAACATTTGAATCTCCAGATTCGGGTCTCGGCATTATTATGCCTTCTACGACGTGGTTGCCGTATGATAATCTTACTATGTCTCCTACCTCAACATTCGATTCTTTAAATATCCTGACTATCTCATCAGTGTACATGTTTAGAATTGCGTATAACTTATTTAAAAACGCTTCCGATTTACTTAAGATTTCAATAACTCGGCTTTGTCTGCGCAATAAGCTCTACCAATATAACATGCGTAGGAATTATTTACTATTTCAACACTTACCTTGTCCCCTTCTTTAAAATTTCCATTTTCTAATGCAACAAGTCTATATGCATCATCTCTACCGGAAACAGTCGCATTGTTTTTCTCAGTTATTGTTATGTCCAATTTTTTCCCTATTAACTTGCTCATATCAATATATTGCATTTCTTTAACCGCTCTTGCCATGATAACGCTTCTATCTTTTATCACACTATCCTTTAGTTGTTTGAGTTTGGTTGCTATCGAATGATGACGTTTAGAAAACTTAGATATGTTTGTAATATTTGGCCTTACATTTGTAAGCATAGCCATAGTTTGTTCAAAATCGGCAACATCTTCGGTAGGATAACCTACTATGACATCTGTTTCTATTGTAACGTCTCCTAACTTTTCTCTAAATTCATTTATAAATGTTTGAAATTCGTCTACCGTATACTTCCTTTTCATATGTTTTAATACCTTATTACTACCTGATTGCACTGGAAGATGTACGAACCTATACGCCTTTCCCATTCTGAATGCATCTATCAATTCATCGAAATACTTGTGCAAATGCTCTGGATTCAGCATGCCTATGCGTATCCTGAAATCACCCTCTATCTCTGACGCTTGACTAAGCAACTCTGCTATATTTGTCTTTTTATCTGCTCCGTACGCTCCGGTATCCTGCGAAGTGAGATCGATTTCCTTTGCGCCATTCTTAACGCTTTTCTCAACAGCTTTTATTATGGTCTCCATCGGGTAACTATTAAGTGCGCCTCTGGCAAATTTAGTCTCACAAAACGAGCACCCGCTAAGGCAACCCTCACTCACAGGTATCTTTGCTATTGCTTTGCCATTGTGTTCAAATCCCTCCAATTTATTTCCTGCAAAATAAGTGTTATAATCGATCTGTTTATTTCTATCACTTGTCACTATATTTGCAATTTCCCTTATACGACTGGTATTCACTATTATTGCTTTTGGAACTGCCCTGTTTACTATATCTGGATTTGCACTAGCCAAACATCCCGTAACAATTAGCTTATTACCCAATCTTCCGATTTTTTCTAATCTATCTACTATCCTCTGCTCAGTCTGCCTTTTTACGGTGCATGTATTAACTACAACATAATCATACTCTCCGCTTTCATAAAATCCTTCAGTAACTTCTATTTCGTTATTTTTCAAAGTGCTCGATATTATGTCAGTATCTGCCTGATTCATTGTGCATCCATAAGTCTCTATCAATACTTTCTTCATAATGTACGCCTTACAATATGTTAAATACCATTGTGCAATTATGCCTATGCTATTTATATTCTTTTATTTGTTATACTTATGTGATATTTATGGAATGTGAAAGATGCGGAAAAAACATACACGAATACAATGTCTGTGATTATTGCCATAAAAAAGTTTGCAACTCATGCACAAAGAGTTCAAAGAAAGTAAGTCAAACGCAGAAGCAATACATATGCAAGAGTTGTTGGTCTGTCATGCCAAGCAGGCAAAGTTACAAGAGAGCCTAATATTTATTTATTGAAAGTTTTATTTTTTCACCTTCAATATCAAATTCTACTGTCTCCTTCCCATCAACTCCTCTTGCCATCTGACGCGCACTAAGATGTTTGGCAATGCTATCTCTGTTTGAAATTATTAGTTTTTCTAGTTCAACAGGCACCTCATAAAAAATGTCTATTCTGTCCACCTTTTTAAGTCCCACTCTCTTTCTCAACAATTGTACTCTCCTTTCAAATTCCCTTATCATTGCTTCATCTCTGAGTTCGTTATCTATCTCGGGATTTACATATGCGACACCATTTCTAAATGCCACTGCGTTTTCATTCCTCGCTTTTTCCACAATTGTAAAATGTTCGTTTGTTATGTTAAATGGCCCTTTGTCTGTATGCAGTTGATAATGTCCCTTTGAACCTATCTCTTTCAAAAGTTCATCTGCATTGGATTCTCTAAGGGCCTTTGCAACCGCTTGCCCATTCTCCTTGAATTCCGGTCCTATTTTCTGAAAAGCAGGCACTATGCTTTTTGAAAATGCATCAACTCTCTTCAATGTGAGTTTCCTTGAATTGGCATAATCTTCTATTAGTGTTGAAAATCTCTCCATTGTGTCCAGTGTGCTGTCGCTATTAACTTCCATAACAACTTCCTTGACTGGCCATCTGAGTTTTATGCCCGCCTTCTCTCTATTGCTCAATATGGCAGTTATGGCTTCTATGGTCGTATCCATGTCTCCTTCAAGTGTACCATTCATTTTTGAGTTATTGAATTTTGGCCAATTCTCAAGGAAAATGCTTTCCTTACTCTTATAATTATTCAAATAAAGATATTCTGAGGCAAACGGTATGAATGGGGCATAAAGTAAAACAAGGTGGTATAATACATAATTCATTACGTCTATCTTCCGTCTTGCAATTTTCTCCGCAGAGTACATGACCCTCTTCTTAGCAAGTTTGAGATAGAAACGACTGAAATCATTCACTGAAAAGTTGTTAAGTAATGTATTTGCCTTCTGAACGTTGTAATTTTCAAGACTATCTGTGACCTTGTTTATCGTTGTGTTAAGTCTTGAAATTATCCATTCATCTTCTATGTCTAAATTCTTTCCAGGATTTTTCACATTCTGCTTGTTATAATTTATTGCCAACGCATATTCGTTCATAAGGTTGAACATGTTATAAAGTATTGTTATTGCCTTCTCAGCCTCCTTTATCTCTTCACTATTGAATTGCAAATCAAGCCATTGGGTGTGGTTTGAGCACCACAACCTAAATGCATCTGCGCTTGTCAGTTTAAGGAGCTCAGATACTGATATGTAGTTTCCAAGATGTTTGTGCATCTCTCTCCCATCCTCTCCTATTAGCATTCCATCTATTATGACGTTGTTGAATGGCCTCTTACCATAAACCATAACGCTGCTTTTCATTAATGTTGAAAACCATCCTCTAAGTTGGTCCTTTCCTTCAAGTATATAGTCTGCAGGATACAACTCCTCAAACTGATCTTCATTCAGGCTCGCCATAAATGCTACCCCTGAGTCAAACCATACATCAAAAACGTCTGGCACTCTTCTAGAATCGGATCCACACTGATCACACTTCAGAACTATCTTGTCTATCTGAGGTCTATGCATATCCGTTATTGACTTAGCAGCATGTTTATCATGCGCCATTGACTCTAATTCTTCCCTAGATCCTACAACCATTGCATTTTTGCATTTGTCACAAACCCATATAGGTAGCGGTATTCCCCAATATCTCTGTCTGGATATGCACCAGTCTGGAGAATTCATAAGTACTTCCTCCTGCCAAGCCTGCGCCTCGCTCGGATGCCATACTACTTTTCTGTTCTCTTTTACGAGTTTATCCTTCACTTTTTCTATTTTTAAGAACCATTGCTTTGTCGCAACAAAAATCAATTTACCATTGCATCTCCAACAATGTGGATAACTGTGCCTGTACGCCTTCTTATCCAACAGAACTCCCTTATTCTTAAGTTCATTTACCATTATTTCGTTTGCCTGAACTGGCACACTTACGCCTGCATATTTGCCTGCTTCTTCAGTGTATTTTGCATGTTGGTCTAGAGGGCAGAATATCTTTATCTTATTTTTTCTACCCGCATTGAAATCATCAATTCCGTGCCCTGGAGCGATATGGACCAAGCCGCTACCCTCCACTGTCGAAACAAAACCTTCATCAAGTATAATTTTATGATACTTTCTAAATTTTTTCTGTTCCGGAATCTCATCTTCTAACGGATGTATGTAATACACTCCGCTCAGTTCGCTTCCATAAAATTCGCTTTCTATAATCGCACTTTCTTTGAGCATCTCTGCAACTGCATCCAATCTGTTTTTCGCCAATATCAATCTCATCTTTCCAATTTTTGCCTTTACATATAATTCTTTTGGATTGGCAGCCACAGCCATGTTTGAAGGTATGGTCCACGGTGTTGTCGTCCATATAAGCAAATGTGTATCTCCTTCTATGTTTATCTTAGAATTGGATAATTGGACATTTACTGGCATTGCAACAAATATCGAAGGATCAGTTTCATCTGCGTACTCCACCTCCAACGTGCCTTGGGCCAATACTGTTTCACAATGAGGGCAGTATAGCATTGGTTTTAAATCAGGATAAAGAAGTTTCTTGTTCTTTGCTATTTTTAACATTTTCCACGCATTTTCAATATACTCGTTTTTATACGGTATGTATGGGGAATCGAAATCCATTGAGATTCCAAATCTTTTGTAATCCGCAGTCATTTTCGGTATGAGTGAATCTACATATTCCTTGCAGTATTTTATAAAATTTTCAACGCCTATCTTTTCTTCTATATCCTTCTTTGATTCTAATTTCAAAGAGCTTTCCACCTTGTGCTCTACGGGAAGCCCGTGTACGTCATAACCTGCATTATCGTGTACCTTAAAGCCTCTCATTTTTCTATAGCGCAAGAATATGTCCTTGACTGCCTTTACCCACAGTTGCCCAGGATGGAGTTCCCCGGTTGCATATGGGGGTCCATCAAGAAAATAAAATGCCTTTCCATTTTTGTTTTTTTCTGAAATCTTGCCTCTTATATTGTGGTCTTCCCAATAACGAAGAATATCTAATTCGTTTTTATTTAAATCTGAAATAGTATCACCTATCAAATTAACTTTCTTGTAAGACTTATTAAGCTTTTGTAGTGATTTATATTTGATTTTGTGAGATCCGCAGATGCAGCTACATTGTTCCGTACTTTGCTTGTAGTAATTCTTGTCTATGCTGTCGTTGCAAAATTCAATCCGATAGGCCTATCCGTTCTTTTAGCTGTAATCATAATTTTAGATGCTGTTGATGGATTTTTGGCAGTAAACCAGATCAGTAATGGCAAGATCGGGTTTATAACTTATCTGAAATCTTCTGCTGGAAATGTGAGTGCAAAAGAAAAAGTTAAAAAATTCAAAAGCATCATATCCAAACATTTTTCATACGGACCCAGAATGGATATAGCTGGGGATAGGGTAGTGGAATATTTCTTATGGATTGTATTCACTTACGTACACATAGTTCCTTTATTTGTGCTTCTAATAATAATCATACGCCATTCTTTTGTAGACGCTCTGATGGCTGCAAAAGGTACATCATCAAAGATGAAAAGCAAATTTGCCAAAGCAGTTTACTCTTCAAACATTGGCCGCGGAGGCATAAACGTTGTCAAATTCCTCACGTTCGCTTATTTGTCCTTTGCTTATGTGTGGGGCTATCCGATAATTTTTGGATACATTCTAATTGCAATTCTTGTAACTTATGTGCTTCTTAGGGGGATGGCTGAAGCATATGAAAGTCTTATATAAATATTCTAACAAATCCTAAAAATATGCATAAGCCTAAGATAAGTGTGATCATACCCACCCTCAACGAAGAGAAATACATAAAATATCCCATAACCGGACTAAAAAAACAATCTTTTCATGATTTCGAAACTATATTTGTTGATGGGCACAGCGTGGATAAGACTGTTGCCATAGCAAGTAAATATGCACGTGTTGTAACACAAAAAAAAGGTGGTGTTGGTGAAGCCCGAAATTACGGCGCTAAATTTGCTAGGGGTGACATACTTGTTTTCATAGATGGGGACACAAAACCATCCCGTAATCTCCTAACGGAGTACATTTCTATTTTTAATGACACGTCGATAGTCGCTGCAACAGGTCCCATACTCCCGTTGGAAAATACAAGCAAACGTGTCCGTGCAGGATATAAATTTACTTCTGAAATTTTTGTGAGGCTTACATTGCTTATAGGAAAGCCTTCCATAGTTGGATCCAACTTAGCCGTTAGAAAATCGGCTTTTAATAAGATAGGTGGGTTTAATGCTGATCTTACAACATATGAAGACTGGGACCTATCTATACGCCTTGGCAAATTGGGGAAGATATGCTATAATAAAAATGCTATAGTTTATTCAAGTATAAGGCGTGTAGCCAAGTGGGGCATGTCAAAATATGCCACTTTCCACATAGGTAACATGTTCCGATACACTTTACTCAAGAAACCAAAATCTGACTATGCTCCTATCAGATAAACAACGGGATTATCAAAAGAGCAGCTACTCCTATGGTATTAACCAATATGTGCGCAGTGATTGAAGGGTATAAAGAATCAGTCTGATCAAACACGTAACCTGCAATAACTCCGAATATAAATGCCGCAATGACTTCTATTTCAAATGTAGAGTTGTAAGCCAGATGTCCCATTGCAAAAAGAAAGGCACTTACAAATATGCCTAGTTTCAATGGCAATTTACTCATGCTTTTTATCATGATACCTCTAAACAACGTCTCTTCGAATATCGGTTCTAGCACTGCTGCAAAAACGAAAAACCACAATGGTGCATTGTTAAACAGTTCATTTGTGTTTGTACTTATTTCCTTTGATGTTATTGATCCGATTACCGTTGAGACCAATGATATCATCATCACTATTGCAAATATTATGAGCCCTATCCCTATCAGCATAGGTTTGAAGCTCTTAACGCCAAAACCTAGATAATTAAATAACTCTGCAATCCTCATTTTTTTATAAAGAAACAGATAAACTATTGGAGCCACGAAAAACGAAAGCCCTTGTCCTGCAGTTTGAAAGAATAATAGTTGCGACGAAGGTGCATTTACAAAGTTAGCTATGGCTGAACTGGCTTCTGTAAGTATGAAAAGTACTGCTATGAATATAGAAATGAAAACTAAAGAGGAAAACACTGCTTTCGAAATTACAAAAATTTCCTCCTTTGGCTTCGTGATGTTATGTTTTTTCTTAACATCATAGCCCCGCTTTGTGTAAATCCCATCTACCTACTTCTTCCACTCTGTATAATTGCATTTCCCGCAAGTGAACCTGTTTTTATGACTTGCCATCCTCACTCCACACTTCGGGCAGAATTTTTCCGCCTCTTTATATGTTGCTTTCTTCTCCTTTTTGTCTGCCATATATATCACTCACTTTTTATTTGAAACTTCCTTCTCTTTACTTTTTTCCTCACTCTTTACAAACATATCCATGGCTTTTTTGTCTTTGTAGCAATAAACCTTAACATTGCTTGCCATGCTTCCATAAAGCTGATCCACCTTTACTACATCTGTTATCTCAGGATCCAAGCTTAGTTTTTTGCATACACCTTCCTTTATCTCATCTCTTGACGGCGTCTTACCTTCATAGCTTAAAAAAATCGATATTTCTCTTCTCCCTATGAGTTTATTCTCTTGATCTTTCAATACTTTCATATCTTCAAATTCCATTACTGACCACCTATAACCCTGGATATTGCCTTACTCTCTCCATACACAATGAGTTCGACTTCATATCCTGGTTTTATATCCTTAAATTCATCATCAATTTTCATATCAAAGGTTTCGTAAGTTTCAAGATCCATCAGCTGCGCCGAATTTCCCGAAACTGATACTATCTGTGCTCTTTTTTTACCTATTATTGGAACCTCTACATCTCCGCTGCTGGGTTTTAGTAACGTTCTTTTCTGCCCATCAAATATACCAACCGCTGTAACGCGCATTTTTGCAGACCCATGTTTTCCAGGGGCTGATGTTTCTATCTCAACAACTCTGCAAGGTATTCCATCTATAAGGATAAATCTGCCTGACTTCACGTCTTTCATTGATGCGTAAGTAATATCATCTGCCATTAAACCATCTTAAGATTTGTATAGTTTAATACTTATGTAATAAAAGTAAATATAAACCCGTATGCTCTCTCTATCTAAACCAAACAAATCTACACGCATTGCAAAAGTAATAATAATTTGTGAGTGTAAATAATCATTGATCACATGGGAATTGATATTGGCATAATAGGCGGATCTGGATTTTATTCACTGATAGAAAACGCTGAAGAGGTAGAAATGACAACAGAATACGGACATCCAAGTGATAAAGTCTCGATAGGCACTATAAATGGAAAATCAATAGCTTTTATACCTAGACACGGAAAAAAACACACATATCCTCCACATAAAGTACCCTACAAAGCCAACATAGAAGCATTAAGCAAACTTGGTGTAAAACGTATAATCACCACTGTCGCAGTTGGCTCTCTAAAAGAAGAATACGCTCCGGGGGATTTTGTTTTCATAGATCAGTTCGTCAACATGACTTGGGGACGAGACGATACCTTTTTTCATTCGAATCCTGTCATACACATAAGTCCAGCTGATCCATACTGTTCAGAACTAAGGGCACTAGCATCATCCGAATCTAAAAATTTAAACATAAAACATCACGACAATGGTACTGTTGTTGTAGTAAACGGCCCTAGATTTTCTACAAGGGCAGAATCAAAATTCTTCAAAAATCAAGGATTTGATATAATAAATATGACTCAGTATCCTGAAGTTGCACTCGCAAAAGAAAAAGGCATATGTTATCTCGGCATAGGCATAGTGACCGACTATGATGCCGGATTGGAAAACAAGGACATAAAACCAGTAAATGCAACCGATGTTCTTAAGGTATTCGAAAAAAACGTTTCAACTGCAAAAAATCTGATCACAGAACTCATTTCCAAAGTTCCTGAAAACAAAAGTTGCAACTGCTCAAAAGCTTTAGAAGAAGCTACTGGAACACCTAAATAACAAACTAAAATACAGATGATCGATACCCTTTGTCCTACGTGTAAAAATCCCATAGAACCTGTTTTTTACATCAAAAATACAGGAATGTAGAAAATGCACAACAAAACTGAGAAACGTATATAAATTAAACTGAAGAAGGCATATTATGGCAAAAAAGGCCATAAAGGCTCACTCTGAATTGCAAAGTCTATCGAGATTCAAACTATCCTCTTCAAAGGAAGTTTACTATTACTCTATGCCTTTTCTTGAAAAAAAGGGTTTCAATATTTCAAAATTACCTTTTTCAATACGTATAATCTTGGAGTCTTTATTGCGACATTTTGATGGTGTAGCGATCACAGAAGAAGACATAAAAGAGTTGGCCATGTGGGATCCTAAGAACCCAATAGAACGGGACATACCGTTTAAGGTATCGCGCATACTAATGCAAGACTTCACTGGCGTACCTGCCATAGTGGATCTTGCTGCAATGCGAGATTATGTAATAAACCATAATGGTTCGCCAGAAATGATACAACCAATAATTCCTGTAAGTTTGATAATAGACCACTCTGTACAAGTTGACTCATTCAATTCTCCAAAGTCAATATCAATCAATCAGGAATTTGAGGTAAGGAGGAACAAAGAACGATATCATTTTCTAAAATGGGCAAGTGCATCTTTTAAAAACTTCAAAGTTTTCCCTCCCTCAGCGGGAATATGCCACCAGGTTAATCTAGAGTACTTGGCAAAGTGTGTTTCTACAAACAAGGAAAACGGCATCACTGTTGCATTTCCTGACACCTTGGTTGGCACTGATTCTCACACTACAATGATAAACGGTCTTGGCGTTGTTGGTTTCGGCGTTGGCGGTATAGAAGCAGAAGCCGCTCTTCTAGGGCAACCTGTGTCATTCAAAACACCAAAAGTTCTGGGAGTGAAACTCACCGGTAAGCTTCGTGACGGCGTTACTGCTACAGATTTTGCTCTAACATTAACCCGTAAACTTAGGAATAAAGGTGTGGTTAACATGTTTGTCGAGTTTTTTGGTCCAGGATTAAAAAACCTATCTTTGCCCGAGAGAGCAACACTATCTAACATGTGTCCTGAATACGGCGCAACAATAGCAATATTCCCTGTAGATGATGAAACTTTTCGCTACTTGGAATTAACCGGGAGAACCAGACAACAAATAGAACTTGTAAGAAAATATTACGCATCACAGAAAATGTTAAACATCGATCATTCAAAAGTGAAATACAGCGATCTTCTTGAAGTTGATCTCGGAGCAATAAAACCTAGTGTTTCTGGTCCTTCTCAACCAAAGCAACAGTTATTACTAGAAAATCTTCCAATTAATTTTGATGATATATTTATCAAACAGAAAAAAGAATACGAGCATCTTACTGTCAAAGATCATACTCGTTGGTCTGAAGAAAGCATGGCCGTTTCTGCTAGAATCAACAAACACACTACACGCGACAATATCAAAAATGTTACAATAGACTACGGTGGTAATAAAGAGATTCTAAGGGACGGTGACATTGTAATATCTTCAATAACCAGTTGTACAAATACTAGCAACCCTTCAGTTATGATATGTGCAGGTTTGTTGGCTAAAAAGGCAGTTGAAAAAGGATTAAAAGTTAATTTACAAAAAGTCAAAACAAGTTTGGGTCCTGGATCCAGGGTTGTTACAAAATACTTGGAAAATGCTGGATTGACACATTACTTAAAAGAACTCGGATTCGGACTTGTTGGGTTTGGTTGTATAACTTGTATAGGTAATAGTGGTCCTCTAATACCTAAACAAAGCGAAGCGATAAACAAAAATGATCTCGCAGTTGCCGCGGTTCTGTCTGGAAACAGAAACTACGAAGCAAGAATACATCAGGATGTACGGGCTAATTATCTTATGTCTCCTCCACTTGTAGTTGCATTTGCAATAGCTGGCACTGTTCGTATAAATCTCCTTAAAGATCCTCTTGGCAAAGATAAAAATGGCAAAAATGTTTTCTTAAAAGACATATGGCCAACAAAGAAAGAAATAGATGACGCAATAATGAACTCATTGGATAAAAAAATGTTTATCAAAGAATATGGAAATACAATATACAAAGTAAATCCGTACTGGAACAACATAACTACTCCTCAGGGGAAACTTTACAAATGGGACAAGGCGAGTTCCTACATCCGTCTTCCGCCATTCTTCAACAAAGAGTCTATGGGTGGTAAAAATCAATTGCAAATTAATGACGGAATGGTACTTGCACTATTCGGCGATTCGATATCTACGGATCATATATCTCCAGCAGGAGCAATTAGGGTAGACAGTCCTGCAGGCAGATATCTTTCTAAATTAAAACTGAAACCCTCAGAATTCAACACGTACGGATCGCGAAGAGGTAATCATGAAGTAATGATGCGTGGAACTTTCGCCAACACACGCATAAAGAATTTACTGCTTGATGGTGTTGAAGGAGGGTATACTATTCATTATCCAGATCGAAAGAAAATGAGTATATTTGATGCTGCTATACGGTACAAAAAAGACAACACTCCTTTGATAGTAATCGCAGGCAAGGAATACGGCTCTGGTAGTTCTAGAGATTGGGCTGCAAAAGGCCCTATGCTCCTCGGTGTAAAAGTTGTTATAGCAAAGAGTTTTGAACGTATACATAGAAGCAATCTTGTCGGTGTTGGAATACTACCTCTTCAGTTTAATGATGGTGAAGATGCATTTACATTAAAAATCGATTGTTCGAAAAAAATCTCAATAAAACCTATCGGAGAATCCAACCCGATGCAAAAAGTTATAATGAAGTATACGAAAATCGGCAGCTCAATGCAATCCGAAACAACCTTAACATCCAGATTAGATTCTAAAATCGAGATGGAGTATCACAAGCATCACGGTGTTTTGAACTATGTATTGTTTAAAATGCTTAACAAACAGTCTTGATTTTAAATTCAATGGTGTAAGATATGAAAACATGGGAAATAACAATACTTCCTGGTGACGGTATAGGTCCTGAATTAATAAAGTCATCAATGCCTATATTACGCTCCATAAATAAAAAATTCAAAATATCTATGAAGATTCATTTAGGCAGTGCCGGTTACAATACTATAAAAAATTACGGCACGAATCTTCCAGAAAGTACCATCAAACTATTAAAAAAGAGCGATTGTGTAGTTAAAGGACCTATGACTACTCCTGAAGAACCTGGTTCCGAAATAAGCGCAGCAGTTAAGATACGTAAAATGTTTGAACTGTATGCTGATGTCAGACCTGTAAAAACACTCCCTTCTGTGAACAGCTTAAAACCAAATATAGATTTTGTAATAGTCCGAGAAAACACTGAAGGCATGTATTCCGGCCTTGATTATATGGTATCAAAAGATACCGCAGTTGGACTTAGGGTTATAACCAAATCTGGCAGTGAAAGAATAGGGAAATTTTCTTTAGGTCTTGCTAAGAATAGAAAAAAACATCTAACCATAGTACATAAGGGAAACATCTTAAAGATATCCGATGGATTATTCAAAAGTACTATTGAAAAATTGCATCGAGAGGGTTATAAAAGTATACTGCTTGATGATGCTCATGTTGACGCTATGGCTCAATGGCTAATAAAAAAGCCTGAAGATTACGATGTTCTTGTAACCGAAAACCTATTCGGAGATATACTATCCGATGAAGCAGCAATGCTTGTCGGCGGAGTTGGCGTATGCCCATCCGCTAACATCGGGGAAAGTTTTGCAATGTTTGAACCGGTTCATGGTTCTGCGCCAAAATATGCAGGTATGGATAAAGCCAATCCGATAGCAACCATACTATCAATAAAAATGATGTATGAATGGATGGGCTATTCCTCAGCTGCACGTTTACTGCAAACTTCCGTAGAAAAAACACTTGAAAGTGGAATTAAAACATATGACATAGGCGGTACAAATAGTCTATCTGAAGTATCAAAAGCAATACTATCAGAGATTTTGAGTTATAATAAGCGGTGAAAGACTCTGTGGCCAACAAAATAACCTACGATGTGATAATAGTCGGAGGAGGCATTACTGGGGCTTCAATACTCTATCTTCTTAGCAATTATTCTGATTTGAAGAATGTATTGCTCATTGAAAAGTATGGAGATCTCGCATCACTCAATTCCAACGCATCTAACAATGCCCAAACTCTACATACCGGCGATATAGAAACCAATTACACTTTAGAGCATTCAAAACAAGTAAAAGAAGCATCAGAAAGGATAATCCGATACACTGACAGTTTAGAACTAAAAGAACGCAACAGCATCATTAAAAACTGTCAAAAAATGGTCCTCGCTGTCGATGATGAAGAAATAAACATACTTAATAAAAACTATGATTCAGGACTAGGCAAACTGTATCCTGGTTTGAAGAAAATAGGGAAGAAACAATTGGAAAAACTGGAACCAAATGTTGTCAAAAAAAGAGATCCTAACGAAAAAGTTTTTGCTCTTTTATCTGATAATGGTCACATGGTGGATTTTGGACGTCTTACTCATTCGTTTGTTCAAAATTCAAAGAAACACAAGATCCTAAAGACAAATGTACTTCTCAATACAAAGGTGCTTTCCATAAGAGGTAATGATGGCAAGTATATTGTTAAAACAAACAAAGACACCCATCACGGTAAGTTTGTCATATTTGCATCAGGCACATACAGTTTGTATTTCGCCAAATCTCTCGGATATGATAAGAATCTTTCAATTCTTTCTGTTGGTGGTGGTTTTTATACTGCGCCACGCGTCTTGCGCGGTAAGGTGTACCGTGTACAAATAGGAGGGATACCTTTCGCTGCAATACATGGAGATCCAGATTTTAACAACAAAAACATTGTACGTTTCGGGCCCACAGTGACAATTCCTCCTCTTTTAGAAAGACACCATCTTGAAACATTTGCTGATTATATTAAAAGTTTCGACTTCGATCTTCCAACAATGATCAGCCTGAAACGAATACTTCTTAACAAGGATATACGTAGGATAATTTCTAGAAATATGTTGTACGGAGTACCTGTAATAGGGAAACCCTATTTCCTTAAAATGGAAGCGGCGAGAATAGTGCCTTCCTTGAAATCCGAGAATTTAAAATTCAATAATAATCTTGGTGGGATAAGGCCTCAAATAATCGATGAAAACAAAAAATCACTCTTATTCGGAGCAGGAAAAATAAAAGAGGAGGGTCTGATATTCAACATAACTCCATCTCCTGGGGCCAGTTCGTGTCTTCAATCAGCATTGGAAGATGTTGTCACTGTGACCAGACATTTAAACAAAAACTTTAATGTTGATAGATTTGAAAAAGAACTTGGACCTATAGAAAGCAAGAACATCCTAAACATGCTATAATTACTTCCTATATCTGATCGGTGTGTACTCCAAATCGATGTTTCCTACATAATATTCTAATGGTCTTAGTAATCTGTTATTCTGCCAATATTCCATCATGTGTGCACACCAACCTGGCATTCTACTCACTGCAAAAAGAGGTGTAAATAACTCCATCGGTATACCTATATACGTGTATACTGGTCCCGAAAAAAAGTCAACATTAGGCCAGATACCCTTTGTGTTTCCTAACTTTTCTATCATCATTTTTTCTGCCCTCAGCGCTATCGTAGTGTAATTCTTAACATCTCCCACACTATTTCCTTGTATTTCTAAAAGCTCTGCTTTTATTATTTTTGCACGCGGATCATACGTTTTGTATACCCTATGTCCAAAACCCATTATTCTTTTTTTACCTGCAAGTGCTTCTTCTATATATTTTTCAGTATTATCTGGATTCCCTATGTTTTTCATCATCTTAAGTGCAGCTTGATCTGCTCCTCCGTGCAAAGGCCCTTTAAGAGTTCCGATTCCCGATGTGACTGCAGCATACATATCCGCTAATGTGGACCCAGTCACCATAGTTGAAAAAGTTGACGCATTAGAGCTATGTTCTGCATGCAATATTAGCATAAGGTCAAGCATTTTCGATTTATCTGCGTTTGGTTTTTCACCATTCAACATATACATAAAATTTGCTGAATGATTCAGTGAAATATCTGGTTTCAATGGTTCTTTACCCATCATCAACCTCCCAATTGTTGCAACGATGCTAGCTGTCTTCGCTATAAGCTTTATGCTTTTTCTTAAGTTTGCATCATCTGAATCATCATACGCTTCTTTGTCATAAGCAGATAGCGCAGATATTGCGCACCTTGCAACATCCATCGTATCCGCTTTGTTAACTAATTCTCTTATCATATCCACTATAAACTCCGGTAGCTCCCTTTCTGCTTTTAATTTAGAATTAAATTCTTCAAACTGATCTAAGGTCGGAAGATGCCCATTTAACAACAAATAACATGTTTCTTCAAAACTTGAATTTTTTGCAAGCGCTTCTATGGGGTATCCTCTATAGTATAACTTTCCATTAACCCCATCTACTTTGCATATGCTGGATTTGGATATATACACTCCTTCAAGTCCCAGTTCTATTTTTGGTTCCCCACTATTAGCTTCCATAATCTACTTAAAAATACAAATCAATATAAAACTGACATTCAAAAAAGTGCACAAAACTCAAAACTAACTTATAATTTGATTGATGGTACGGACACACCGGGATTTGAACCCGGAACCTACAGCTCCGCAAGCTGCCGTGCTATCCAAGTTGCACCATGTGTCCAAATCTTTTTATATATATCCTACACAAAAGACTTAATACATAATACGTGTGGTTAAATGACAGAGCTTATAGGCAAGATATGTTCATCATGTGGCAGGCTAACTGATAAGTACGTAACATTCAAATGCCCTTCTTGTGGCAATGAAACTATCGTGAGATGTCAGGAATGCAGGAAAACTCATACTAAGTACAGATGCATAACCTGTAATTTTGAGGGACCATAATGGGAAACGTAGCAACTTTATTCAAGGTATATACAAAAGAAGGTAATACAGCTGAAGATGTGAGCAAAAGAATAGTTGAAAAATTACATCCGAAAGGCGTACAATTGGAAGAGATAGCATTCGGTATAAAAATAATCAAAGTGCTATTTGTCCACGAGGACACTGAAGGGAGCGCTTCTTTTGAAGAAAAGATAAGAGCCATCGAAGGCGTGGAAGAAGTGGAAGTTTCCGAAGAAAGTCTTTTGTGATTACTTTTACAGGATTAGTTTCATATTTTCGTAACTTTTTATTATAAATTCGTTCTCTTTGTTTATTCTCATCCTGGTTTTTATATTAAAAATCAAATCCTCCTTATTCAATCCCTTGGCACATAATAATAAAATATTAGCTGTGTAAAATCCCGTATCCAACTTATAAACCTTGAACTTTTTAGACAGACTTTTAATGAACGTCTCAATACTTTCCGTACCATCCATTGAAGAAATACAATTTATTGCAAATATTCCTGAATCACTTAAGCATTCGTAAGCATCATCTATGAATCCATTGCTAAGAAAAACACTTGGTATGCGATCAGATATAAAAGCGTCTAATATTATCACATTGTATGCATCTTTATTTTTAGAGACAAAATCTTGGCCATTTTGTATTATTACATTTGTGTTATCCAATTTCCCTACGAACATGTTTGCTATATTCTCCATCTCCCTATCCACTTCTACAACATCCATCTTCATGTTATCGAATGTTTTGTGCAATAAATACGGTATTGTACCTCCCCCAAGGCCTATCAAAACAAATTTTGGATTTTCTGAAATTGCCCCTAGAGGTATAAAAAAATCCCAATACTCGTGCGTATAAACAGAATTTTTATGTATTCTTGAGTATACAATCCCGTCATACTTGAATATCTTGCCTGTACTATTCTCAACTATGCTCAAAGTATGGCCATTATGCTTAACGGAAAAAACTTCCTTGCCAAATCCAAAGAGTCTATCAAAGAAATCCATGAGGATCTTCTCCATATCTTATATCCTCAAATGGTATTTAAAAATGTAATTATAACCCAAATGAATGATATAGAGTTTGGGACAAAAGTACCTTCTCTATGCCTTCGCCTTTTTGCGGGTAATTATCACATAGACTCTCTTTCCTAGATACCGTCTCGGTACATCTGCCTTTGCTGACGTTCCTATCGGCGTAAC
>JAJZIU010000007.1 GCA_021810455.1 Microcaldota archaeon | reverse complement strand
ATATCACAATGGCAGTTCATTTCCTTCTCTTAAAACGTATATGGATATAGCCAGATTAAAAAGTGCGTCTTTGATAGCGTCATGTTGCAACATAGTTGCGGTTTATGGTAAACATGCAGAAGCAGATAGGATATACAATTTTGGAATTGATCTTGGACTTGCATTTCAAATAAGAGACGACGTGCTTGAATCCTTAGAAGAAAGCGTAGAAAGAGAAAATGAGAAATGCAATATAGTAAACATATTGCAGAGCAGATACTCTTTGAATAGGAAAGAAGCTGTGAAGAAGGCCGTTAAAATGAATAATGAGTATGTGAATTCTGCCGTTAGAAGAATAAATGATAGAAGCGTGTCTAAAGAATTTGAGAAGTATGCGGATTTTGTGAATTTGGACAAGTATTGATTATTTGGTTCCGTAAACGATATACGCTATATCTGAAAGTAGCCTTTTTGTTTTTACATTTCTGAATCCCATTTTTTTCATGATAAATGGGAGATTTGTATCATCAATGTGAGATATGCTATAGGCCAACCATTTGTACGCGTCTTTGTATATGATAGAACCAGCAAGAATCATGAATTTTGAATACAGATTAAACAGAAGTTTGCCATGGTTGCTTTTCGGAGATGACATATCTACAAATGCAAAATTTCCGCCCGATTTAAGGACTCTTTTTACTTCGTGTGCAAACTCGTCCAAAGAATCCAGGTTCCTTAATGCAAAAGCAGAAGTTACAACGTCGAATGAATTATTAGCATACTTCATTTTTAGGGCATCTCCCAATTCAAATTTTATAGTGGTACCGTGTGCCTTGTCCACCGCCACCCCTAGCATCTTTTTATTGAAATCCATACCTATTATTTTGACATTCCTATTTTCTTTTTTAGCCATTTTGTAGATGCATATGGCAAGATCTCCTGTTCCGGTAGCTACATCCAGTACGCTTATGTCCCCGGGCTTTTTGAGGACTTCCTTAGCGGTTTGTTTTCTCCATATCGTATCTATACCGAAGCTCATGAGGCGATTGTAGAGATCGTATTTTTCATATATCATTGAGAAAATATCGTTTATTTTTTTGCTCATCTGATCATCACAATGGGAAGAACACAACTATCGCTTCTATCCAAATTATGTGTGTTAACATAGAAGCGAATATTCCATACCTATCTGCCAACAGGCTTGTAACTATTCCAACAAACAGAGCTGCCAGCGGAAGTATGGGATTTAGCGTTGCTATGTGTATTAACGAGTAATATGCAGTAGTGAAGAGCCATGGCATGTTTGAAAAAAATTTAAATCGTTTTTTAACAAAACCTTGCATGCCGCCTCTCCAATACATTTCTTCAAAAATACCTATAACGGGTAATAGAAAAGGTACCAGAAAATTATTTTTACCAATCATGAAATAGACATTATTTACAGAAACACCCATTCCGGTGATCGAAGCTGCAACATTACCTACAAAAAACATCAGGTACAGGATAACCGAACCTATAACTCCAGCGAGAAAAATAATAGATGCTTTGCCTTTAAACCACGTTATGTAATCCTTAAACCAAACGATTGATGTTAAAGCGAATATGAATGTGGATATGGTGACCGCGTATATGAAATAACTCTTGAATACTATGAATGATAGTGGCCATAAGACCAGCGGCAGGGTAAAGTATATGATTTCTTTTAATTTCATTGTTACACCTAGTGTTTCAGTACGATTTTTCCGAATACATTTGAACTTTCAAAATTCCTGTGAGCTTCAGATGCATTTTCTAATGATATCACATTGGATATTATTGGCTTTATGTTATGTGCAGAAATAAAATCTAAAGACTTTCGTAGATCGTCTTTGCTTGCGTTATGAATGCCGTATACGGAAACGGTTTTTAGATACAGCGATCTTATGTCAACCTCTGAACTTATCCCAGATATTGTTCCCAGTGCAATAATCTCACCATTATTCCGAGCCATTTTTATAGAATTTCCAAGAGTAGATCCCAGCACATCGATTACAATTTCTGCGCCAATATTATCAGTAGCATTCATAACATCCTTGAGTATCTGGTCATCCGTAGCGTAGATTAGAACATCAGAAGCCCCTAATCGTTTTAGAATATCGACCTTTTTAGGATCTCTCGTTAACGCTATGCTTTTTAATCCGAGAGCCTTTGACAGTAGTATTGAAAAGATACCTATGTTACCGGAAGCGCCGTTTATTATGATGGTTTGGCCGTTTTCTGCTTTTCCGACGCTGCTTATTGCTCTCCAGCAAGTCGGCAGAGATAAAGGCATTGTGGATAATTCAATATCAGTATAATTCGTTGGAGCTGGCACAAGAGTGGATACCGGAACGCGCACAAGATCCCCATAGGATCCATTGACATGCATGCCTATAACATTCCACTTGGAACAGAGATGATCGTTTCCAGAAATGCAATAGTTGCACTTCCCGCATCCGAATACGGTGTTTGCAATAACCCTGTCCCCTATACTGAAATTGGATACACTTTTACCAATAGAAACAATTTTGCCAACAACATCAGTACCAGGTATATGTGGCATGTTGAGTTTTAGACCATGATATCCATTTCTCACAAGTGTGTCTAATCGATTTATCGAAGTGTACATAGTTGCGATAACAACCTCGTTATCATTAGGAGTGGGGTCTTCAATCTCCATCATTTCAAGAACTTCAGGTCCCCCATATTTTTTGAATCCTACAGCTTTCATGATGTTACACCACGTATGAGATTACCATCAGTATTGATGCTGCGAGTATTGCAATGTTGCTAAAACCCATGTATTTTTCATATTGAATCGGAGTTTTATACGAACGTATGCCGTGATACGTGTGTACACTCGATATAATGAATGCAAGAATGACTAATATGAATAAATATGGGAGCATGTTGAGAACGATTCCCGATGATAGTATAGCAATTATCGCAATTTGCCACACGAGGTAGTACTTAGAACGTGTTTTATTATTTTTAAACAGTACAATGCCACTTTTCCTTCCAAATTTCTTATCAATCACTTGATCAGGAACACTATTCACTATGACGGCAACACCAACCGACATGCCTATAGGTATGAATGAGAATAATGCCGGGATAAGAAAACCTATTCCATTCAGAGTTATGATAAACGTGCCAATAGCAATAAAGGTGAAATTAAGAAATGTTATTACTTCTGCCATAAAAGGCAGTCTAACCAGGTATTTTGCATATAATAGCGTGGATAGTCCACCAAACACTATAAGTGGAAGTATGATTATTGTTTTAGATAACAGATACGCGCCTATCAAAAATGCAATTGCTACAAGCGCAAGACCCATAGATAGAACGGCTTTCGGACTTATGTTGTTATTTACTATGAATTTGCTACCTCCACTAAATTTCGTTTTGACTGTTTCACGATCTATCCCGATCTTAAAGTCAAAATAATCATCAATAATGTTGACACTTGCCTGTACCATAACAGAACCCATTATGGCCAGAAACCCTAAAAAAACATGTACTCCGCCATAATGGAGTGACACGACTAAACCGAGTAGGCCCGTTACAAATCCGTATAAAAGAGTCGGTTCGAGTGCTTCTAAGAAGTAATATCTTATCATTCTAATCAGTTTCTTTCATATCTTCCAGCATGTTGTTGAGGCTGTCATATATATAATCAGGCTTGCTACTTGAAAGCAATGACGTGCTATCAAACCCATCACTAACCCCACAAGAACTTATACCGGCTAATTTTGCAGTTAAAACATCAGTAACCATGTCTCCTATGTACACGCATGATTTTTTGTTTGCTTTGTATTTTTTAATTATGAAAAGTAATCCAGAAGGATCAGGCTTGTAAGAATCTATGGTGCTTGCACCTAAGACAAAATCAATATATTTGGATACGCCAAGTCTCCTGACTTCGTACAAAAGCCTGTAGCTCTTCGAATCGCTGAATATTATAACCCTTTTTCCTTTTGATTTTAAGAACTTTAGAACCTCAATTGCACCTGGTTTTATTTTTGGCATGAAAATCATTGCGTATAGATTGTACAGTGCCTCATAGCGTTTGTTTGCCTTTTCAGCATTTATCACAGTTGTCAGATCCTTTACGTTTATGCCTTTACGGGCATACTCTTTGACATGTGCAGTCACATAACTTGCACTGTACCTTCTGCGGAGGAATCGTGATAGCCTCACCGCGAATGTTGATGTGCTCAATGTTCCGTCCCAATCAAAAATAAATGTATCGTATGAATCTAGGAGTGGCATAAGGTTATTAATATTACCAACAATTAAAAACATATGTGATGAGAGCAAGGTGATCGCAGAGCTAATTGCGATGAAGATAGGTAGGCGGTCTGATAAAGGTAGAAGATTATGGTGGCTAATGTCTTGCAAAAACTTAGAAAAAAGAGCATATCGGTTAGTGATTTCTCCAGCCAAGCGTGGTGTGAAAAACAGATGGAACTCTCCTATCTGTATCCCAGGACTCCGACAAAACAGATGCAGGAAGGAAGCGCCATCCATCACCAGATACAGGACAAGGTGTACATACCGCTCATGTTACAGCCAGAGAAGTATCCTGACATACTTTACAAGGAAGCATATGAAAATTATGTTAACATTGCATCAATGAGTACAAAAGGGATATGTAGAGAGGTAAAGGTTTACGGGTCAGTAAACGGGTTCAGATTGTCAGGAAAGATAGACCAACTTAAACTTGAAAACGGAATGACATTTATTACAGAGGATAAAACAACAGATAAGACTGGAGCACCAAGCAATGCCACAATTAAACTTCACGTGATACAGGTGCGATTGTATAAAAGCATGCTTGACGGGTTGATATCCGGAGCGTACACCTATGAGAATTTTTCAAACGTGTATGGGATACATGAGATGTCACTTTCAAGAAATTTCCAGAGTGGTCTTATAGACATGGGAATAGCAGATGAATTGACGAATTTGGAAGGGATTTATAAGAAAATGTTTGATCAGATTAAAAACCTGCCAAATGTGAGCGATGTTTTAGAACTCAGATATATAAACAAGTCTACAAAAGAGATTGTATCTAACATAAAAGTGAATTATGATAAAGAAGATTTGAATAACACCCTCAGAAGAGACATGGAGTACTGGAATGGTGAGAGGGAAGCACAGCCAGTGCAAGAGATGGAAAAGTGGAAGTGTAACTCTTGCAGATTTTTTGGCAAGGAATGCAAAACATGGTCGTGATCGGATATGTTTTCAGAAATTCTAAACAAAAACGAATTGAGGCGTATTTTCTCTAAAGATTACAAGTCGTATTATTCGACTAAATTGTTTGAAGATGAAGGTTTTGAAAGAAGGAAATGTAGCGTATGTGGTATGAATTTTTGGAGTGTTACTGATAGAGAAACGTGTGGAGACCCATCACATACACCGTATAGTTTTTTTAAAGACAAACCCAGGAGCATGAAATATGACGAATTATGGAAAAAGTTCGAGAAGTTCTTTGTTGATAATGGCCACACGTCTATAGAGAGATATCCGGTTGTTAGCAGATGGCGCCCTGATCTTTATTTTACAATAGCAAGTATACAAGATTTTCAGAGAATTGAAAACGGAGCCATGAGTTTCGAGTATGCCGCAAACCCATTAGTAGTCCCGCAAATATGCCTTAGATTTAATGATATCGAGAATGTAGGTATGACAGGAAGACATACAACCAGCTTCATGATGGCTGGGCAGCACGCTTTCGATTATCCAAAAAAGGGATATTGGAGGGATGAAACCATAGCGTTGAATTATAAGTTCTTGACACAGGTGATAGGTGTAAGGAAAGATGACCTGGTTTACATAGAAGACGCGTGGGCGATGGGTGATTTCTCTGAATTCGGACCTTGCTTGGAAAGCTTTTCGAATGGATTGGAAATGGTGAACAGCGTATTTACACAGTTCGAAAGCGTAAACGGAAACGTTAGAGAACTCAAAGGAAAGGTTGTTGATGTAGGATGGGGTTTCGAAAGATTGCTTTGGTTTTACACAGGTTTTGACACAATGTATGAAGCGGTATTTCACGATATACTAAAGAAAATAAGTCCCGGAATAAACATAGAGATGGATAAAACTTTGTTTAGAAGATATGCAGAGATGTCAAGCGAGCTTGATGTTACTGAACGGGATGGATCCGGAAAGGGAAACGAAGAACTTCTCGAAAGAAATGGCATAACCAAGGAAGACTATGAAAGGAAGATCAGACCATTGCAGGCCCTGTACGCCGTACTGGATCATACGAGAACACTGCTCTTTGCCACAACTGACGGGGCATTGCCCTCAAACATCGGAGGAGGTTATAACCTGCGCGTCATACTCAGAAGAGCATTGAGCTTCATAGAAGAGTATAAATTGGGACTGGATATGACGGAAATAGCGGATATGATGGCAGGAGAAATGAAAATGTACCCTGAACTCAAAGAGAATATTGGGTTGTTTTCAAACATACTTGAAATAGAAAGCAAAAGATACAGAAACAGCAGGGAGAATACTTCAAAGATAATAAAAACTATGATCTCTAAGGGTAAAAATCCGACAAGGGACGAGTTAAGAACCCTTTATGAAAGCAACGGAGTTACCCCAGAACTGTTAAAATCAGCCGCGTCAATGGCTGGGGTTAGGATGGATATACCCGAAGGAGCCTATGAAGGAATAATGAAGGGAGATTTTGTAAAGAAAACAAAGGCGCGTAACATAACAGTAGACGAGGAATTACCCAAAACAGAGCAATTGTATTACTCGTTTGAAACCAGATCTACTTCAAAAACACTGTATGTAAATGGAAATTACGTCGTGTTAGATAAAACGCCGTTTTATCCGGAGGGTGGAGGGCAGGAGGCGGATCACGGTAAAATAGACGATTTAAACGTGGTTGATGTTCAAAAGATAGGAGACGTTATAGTACACATCACAGATGTTCAAGCAGATAAAAAACTGAAAAAAGGCGCAATGGTAAACTGCATTGTTGATAAAGACAGGAGGGAGCGTCTTATGGCGCACCATACGGCCACACACCTGATAAGCGCTTCGGTAAGAAATGTTATAGGCAAACACGCTTGGCAGGAAGGAGCAAGAAAATCTGCTGGAAAAGCGCACATAGACGTAGCACATTATGATAAACTTACCGATAAGGAGATTGAAGCGATAGAGGATTTTGCTAATGAAGCACTTCTTCATGGAATAAAGGTAAAAATAGAAAATATGGAGAGAGGAGAAGCCGAAAGGAGATTCGGATTTGCCATATATCAAGGCCACGGAGTACCATCAAAAATCATGCGCATGGTTATAATCGAGGATCTGAAAGGAAATGTTATAGATGCAGAAGCGTGCGGAGGCATGCACGTAGCTTCTAGAGAGAGTCTCATAGGAATGATAAAGATAATAGGAACTCAGAGAATACATGACGGAGTAGACAGGATAGAATTTGTTGCCGGGAGGGCATCTAAAGACTACTTTAGGAGAGAGGACAAAGAGCTCTTGTCTTCTTCAGAAAGACTTAATGTGGATAAATTTGATCTGTTAAAAAAAGTAGAGTCTACAATTGAGAGCATAACAACATTATCAAAATCTTACTTGAAAATAGAAGATGAGCTTGCCTCTGAGATTGCCAATTCATTTTTGCAAGATGTTTCAAAATCAAAAGACTTATACTTTGAACGTAAAGAACCAAGGGCATTGCTCAGAAAAGCCGCAGACATGGCAGTTTCTGAAAATCCTAAAATCTCGGTTACAGTCAAAAATGACGATGGTGAAGTTGTTTGCATAAGCGGAGAAGAGTCGGGAATCAGTGCTTTGGAATCTTTAAGAAATAGGTTCGGAAAAAAATTCAAGGGCGGAGGTTCTGCAAGAATAGCTGAAGGCATGATAGTAGGTGAATGATTGCTTCTTTTTCAATGGATATATTTGGTGTTAGTTTACCCGATAATTTATATATTGCCAGCCTACGTTGCAAATGGTGCTCCGGTGATTTTCGGAGGTGGGACTCCGATAGATTTGAACAGGAAATTCAAGGGCAGGCCCATACTGGGAAAACATAAAACTATAAGAGGATTAATCGCTGGATTATTATCAGGATTTTTAATAGCAGGAGTAGAATCAATATTTTTGCACTACATGCTCGTCATCGGAATTCTACTTAGCATAGGAGCAATGTTTGGTGACATTGTTGGAAGCTTCATAAAAAGGAGATTTGAAGTAAGGGAAGGAAATAGCGTACCGTTAATGGATCAGTACATGTTCTTTGTTTTTGCTTTGTTATTCGCATTCCCATTGGGCAATATGCCGAATTTGTTTGGATTGGTGTTCATTGTATTGCTTACTGGTTTGCTGCATAAAACGACTAACATGATTGCGAATAGGATACACGTGAAGGAAGTGCCATGGTAATTATACGAACCATAGCCATGGCAGCAAGATCATTATAAAAACGATTATTGCAATTAATGTTACCAGCATTAATGTCTTTTCCTTCATAACAGATCGATATAGTCTCCAACCATCAAAACCAGGTATGGGAAGTAGGTTGAATGCTCCTACAAAAAAACTAAGCATGAATGTTAAACCAAACACCGAAAATAGGAAGTTTATTATTTTTGGAATGATGCCATTGATAAGAGTTGATTGTTGAATCAGCAGTACACCGACTTTTCCTGTAGAATTTGTTTTCAGTACATATGTTGCATTGTTGGTGATTATGGTGACGTTTGTAAATGGCAAATCGTGATGCGCTATGCTGGTTAGAGATTGGAGACCTGATATGTTGTAATTGTTCCACTTTAGTATAGTAGAACCAATTGGAATTGTGTTGTATGCAGGGGTTCCGGTTATTGTTGATTGAACGACGACATGACTTATCATATAGTTTGGAAGCACTGTCGCGGTAAGAATAGTCAGAGCTGCGAATGGAATCGTTACAAGAAAGTTTGTCGCTACACCTGCAATTGAGATCATGTTTTGCTGTTTTTTATCAAGTTTTGCAATTGCTTTTTCGTTAGGTTCAACAAAAGCGCCGAATGGTATTATTCCTACTAAAAGCAATCCGATGGATTTTACCTTTAAGCCATTGAGCCTTACCATTACTCCGTGGGATAATTCGTGCGTGGTTATAACTATTATTAATGATATTATGCCTGCAAAGAGCGGTATTGTTACTCCAGGGATTACAGGCGAGGCGGTAGGCCCAGGTGGCGTTGATAGTGTGTGTTCAACAGAAAATGCGAATATTCCATAGACCGTTAGAGTCGCGATGTAGATTAGTTCTGCGAAGATAAAAAGTCCGAATCCCCCAATCACAGAAATGAGTAGCAGGAGATACGGTACGTAATTGCCATATCCGCCAGCGTACCCTTGCACAGTTATTGCATTGGACTGTAATGACTGATTTCTTATAAGTCCGTAAGTCAAGGTTATGTATGGTAAAACGAATACCTGAATAAGTATTATAGATATGAGACCGAACAGAAGCATCTTTTTACTTACATGTTTTTTGAATATGAAGTATGATAATAAACCAAAACCCAGCACCAACCCCCATTCAGTTAAACCTCTCCAAAATCTTGCATTGTGTTTTGAAGCGTATTCTATGACAGACAAACCTATTTTTGTAGTTGGTTTCGTACTTCCAGCATAAATAATTAGAAAATTTGGAAAAGCATTTACAGTGGATATTATATAACCGGATCCCAGTAGCACGATTATTATAGCTAAAATCGTAGTGGCCAGCGGGAGTTTTGCAAGATAAATATATGATAAAACCAATATACACAATAGTACAGTAACTATTGTAATCTGTTTGCTGTTTTTGTTAGGCTTCGCTTTAGGACTTTTTTTAGGCATGGGGATCAAAAAGCTTTATGTGTCAAAATATATTAACCTTTCATGAGGAATTTATATGGGATTATATGTACAGTTGTGACATATGCGGTAGGCAGGTTGACAAACTGTATGTTATACAGATAGAAGGAGCGGAGATGGCCGTTTGCGGAGAATGCTCAGAAGGCAAAAACGTGATAGACACTGTTGGAGACGAACCAAGATCACGGAAGAACGAGACAAAACATGAAGAAGAACCAGTAGAAGAACTAATTGATAACTACGGTTCCGTAATAAGAAACGCGAGGGAAAGAATGAAGATACCTTTAACCGTGCTTGCAGAAATAATAAATGAGAAAGAGAGCACTCTGCTAAGAGTAGAAAAGGGAAAGATGTTACCAAACATAGAGTTAACTAAGAAATTGGAAAAAGAATTAGGAATAAAACTTACTGAAGTAGCAACAGAGGGTGACAAGACAAGGACAAAACACGAAGGACCGATAACTTTAGGCGATGCTGCTTTCAAGAAAGAGCACAAGTAAACAGGTGTGATGGTTGGCAGTAGATTTGGGGTCTCTTATTTCAGGAGTGAAAGAAGCCATAACATTCGACGAACTGTCTGACAAAAGAATCGCGATAGATGCTTACAATACCATATATCAATTCTTATCAATAATAAGGCAGCCGGATGGTACTCCTCTCACTGATTCTAAAAATAATGTTACGAGCCATCTTTCCGGATTATTTTACAGGACCATAAATCTTTTAGAGCATAGGATAACCCCGATATATGTTTTTGATGGAATACCATCACACCTTAAAAGAAGGACTATAGAAGCAAGAATAAGAAGAAGACAGGAGGCTGCCGAAGAATGGAAAAAAGCCCAGGAAAAGGGAATGCTTGAAGAAGCAAGAATGCATGCCATGGCAAGCAGTAGGATAACCAAGGAGATAATTAACAGCTCTAAAGAATTGTTATCATACATGGGCATACCATATATACAAGCTCCGGGTGAAGGGGAAGCGGAGGCAGCACATCTTACAAGAAGCGGTTTAGTTTATGCATCAGGAAGCCAGGATTATGATCTTTTTCTGTTCGGATCTGATGTTGTTATAAGAAACCTAACAATAAGTGGCAAACGAAAATTACCGAGAAGAAATGTTTATGTTAATATAGAATTGAATAGGATAGTGCTGAGAAATCTTTTGGAAAACCTAGGGATAGATAGAGAACAATTGATAATGTTGGGAATGCTCGTTGGTACAGATTTTAATGAAGGTATAGATAAGATAGGACCGAAGACTGCACTTAAGATAGTAAAAGAGAGAAAAACCATCGTAGAGGTAGAGAATTACATAAAAGAAAAATATGGAAAGACTTTCGAAATAGATCCAAGAGAGGTTATGGATGTATTTGAAAACCCTGAAGTTGTGAGTTATCAGGAAGAGGAATTCCAAAAAGTACTTACAGAACCAAAACCAAACAAGGAGGGCATACTGGAATTTATGTGTGACAAACACGAATTCGCTGAGGAAAGAATAAATAAGTTTGCTGACAAGCTTATAGAAATGAATGAAGGTCCGAAACAAAAAGGAATTGAGAAATGGTTGTGATATTATGCAAAAAACAGTAAGTAAAAAAACAAGAAGAGTTGGAAAGCACTACAGGAAGGTTGCTGCCAGCAAATTGAAAAAAGTGTACAGGGCAAAGTTGAAAAAAATGAAGAGAAAAGTTTCAAGATAAGTGCTATTCAATAGTTAGATACATCTTATCGTTGAATTCATAGGCATCCATATCAGAATTTTCCTTTATTCCGATGCTACTTATGAGTTCTTCACTGCTTTTATAGTATGTTACTTTGTTTTCAAGATCCATTGCGGTTATGGATCCATTTGATTCATAATACACCATAAAATCGCGGTTGTCATTTTTTATAATTACAAGCACTTTTGACGAGGGTTCTCCGAGTGCTATTAGTATACTGCACAGTAAAACGGCTTTGTCAAACAGATCCCCAGCCTCATTTGAAATTGTTTCTTTTGGAGTTTGCCAGAATTGGACGGGCATGGAAACCGTTGTGAGCTCTTTGACATATCGATATGCGTGCATAGCTGCTTCGTGGAAATTTGATTCGTACGAGTAGGATATGAAATTCCCCTTTATGTTGTTGGAGATCAATGTTACCGATTCGTCTTTGGGAGTTACCAACTTCGGAAGCTCGGCAATATACAGGCCTTCACTCTCATCTATGTAGTCCTTGTATCTGGCTATTATGGTTAGATAGACACTGTTGTACTTTCTCAACATTTCGACATTTTCCATAAGCGTTACAGAACTATCATTGTTTTCGTGTTTGCTATGCCTTTCTTGCCGTAGATCTCGTTGACCAGCATATCTTTTATGTGCATCGTATCTCTAGCTATCACTTTAAGTATTATATCGACATCGCTTGTCGCCAAATGCCCCTCCTTTACGTATGGGAGCTCCAATAATTCTTTGAGAAGTGAGTCGGGAGTTTTGCCGTTTTCTTTTAACTGTTCTATATTGAAATTGATAAGCATGTAAGCAGTTATACCGAAACCTGCTTTTTTCCAATCTATTTCGCCCTTGTAGTAACGTATTACCTTTTCACGTTCAAGTCTCTTTATCCTAAAATGGACGGTAGACAACGGTAGATTCATCTTTTTTGCTATATCGGTATATTTAGTTACTCCTGAATCGATATAGTTGATGAGTTGTTCATCAAGTTCGTCCATAGTTGTATTTTATACAACATAATATATAAATATTTGTATTTTATCTTGAAGAGAGTTTTTCGCTGAAGATGCAAACTTGTAGATAAGTTATAAAACCTTTAAAATCAATTTACATGCATGGAGGAAAAGGATTTTGACAGGCTGTTAGAGATATGCAGATTGAAGTTGGATGAAAAAGAGAAAGAATCAGTGAAGAAGGATATTGAAGATGTTATAAAGTATTTTGAAATACTCGGTACTGTTGACACTGATGGCATAGAACCGGCTTACCACCCTATAGAAACAATGGCCAGGATTAGAGAGGATTTAGAAATCAAATGCGAAAACCAAAAAGAACTATTAGATAATACAAAGACCTTCAGGTTTTATGTAGTAGGACCAAAGGTGTAGATTACGGGAAGCATAAACGAATTTTTAGAAAAGGATAAGCCAGATGATTATTACGATAAGCTCGTGCAGGAGCTGAAGAAGATAAACGGAGAACTTAATGCTTTTTCAAACATTTCTACAAGTGTAGACAAATTCCCATTCAGCGTTAAGGACAACATCTGCGTAAAAAACGTAGAGACTACCGCTTCATCAAAAATTCTTAAAGGATACATACCTCCGTTTAATGCTACAGTAGTAGAGCGTATGCTTGAAAAAAAATTCGGATTTTTAGGAAAAACCAACATGGATGAGTTTGGATTCGGCAGTTTTGGTACAAATAATGAAAACGTTGCCAGAAACCCATTCAACAACGAATATGTTGCAGGTGGATCAAGTTCTGGAGCAGCAATAGCAACTTCGATACTTAAGTACCATGTTGCAATAGCTGAATCGACGGGTGGATCCATAGCAACGCCTGCAGCGTTTTGCGGAGTGACGGGATTTGTACCAACTTATGGAACCGTATCCAGATACGGGTTGATAGATTATGCAAACTCGTTGGACAAAATAGGCATTATGGCGAGAAGTATAGACGATGTTAAGATAACATATGACACGATAAAGGGACCGGACAGATATGATGCCACCTGTACGGATAATAAAATTGGAAACCATGATAATAAGAAAATCTTCATAATAGACCAGATGCTAGATGGTGTGGAAGAAAATGTAAGATCACATTTCGATAACTTCATATCGAAAATGGAAAATGAAGGATATGCGATAGAAGAAAAAAGTGTAGATGTTTTGGATAAGGCAATAGCTTCTTATTATATTGTTGCCATGGCAGAAGCATCAACAAACCTGGCCAAGTATACGGGATTTAAGTACGGATTCAAGAACGAGCAGTATGGACATGGTTATAACAGATTTTTCACAGAAGCAAGAAACGAGTTCGGTAAAGAAGCAAAACGAAGAATAGTGCTAGGGACGCTTGTAAGAAGCGCGAGCGTCAAAGACAAATACTACATAAAAGCCCTGAAGATTAGGCGTATTATGCTCAACGAATTAAACAAACTGCTGAGTGGTGGATTTATCGCATCGCCAGTTATGCCTATGCTTACTCCCAGAATTGACGATTCGGAGAAGCTGAATCCTGTAGAAGTGTATAAAATGGATAAATTGACGATACCCCCAAACTTATGCGGATTACCGCACGTATCATTTCCGATAGCTTACCGTGATTCGATGCCGATAGGAGTGCAGGTCATGACGAGTCAGTTTAATGATTATGCCATTATGGATTTTGCAAAAATCTGGGAAGAGAAATTTGAATATAAATACAGGTATAATATAGGGGAATTATGATGAGAATAGGACTAGAGGTTCATGTTGCTCTGCCTACTAAAACAAAGCTGTTTTGTAGTTGCAGTACAAGTGCAAAAGAACCTAACACATCGATTTGCCCCATATGTATGGGATTTCCAGGTTCAAAACCAATGTTGAATAAAAATGCACTTGCAATAGCACTTAGTATAAGTAATGCACTCAAATGCGAAATACCAAAACAGATCTCATTCGTAAGAAAGGTATATTTTTATCCTGATTTGCCAAAATCTTACCAGATAACCCAACTACAAAGACCGGCTGGGGTAAACGGAAGTGTATCTTACAATAAGGGAAAGGTAGGTATAAGGAGGGTTCAGATAGAGGAAGATCCAGCGAAAATAATCAGAGAGGAAGAGTACACACTTGTTGACTTCAATAGATCAGGGATACCCTTAGTTGAAATAGTGACCGAACCGGATATAACCGATGAAGAATCACTAAGGGATTTCATAAGTGAACTGAAAAGCATTTTGTATTATTTGGGAGTAGACGTAGAGGGTGAATTCAAAGCAGATTTGAACATATCACTCGCCGAGCAGCGTGTTGAAATTAAAAATGTAACAGGTACGAAAAATCTGATCGATGCTACACGTTATGAGATAGAGAGACAGACCAGTGTCATAAACTCTGGTCAGAAGGTGAAACCAGAAACAAGATCTTACAACGCAGAAAAAATGATTACAGAGTCATCTAGGGAGAAGGAGAGCGATGAGGAATACGGATACATATTTGAGCCCGATCTTACGGAGTATGATACAGATGGCATAAATTTGGAAAAGCCCACATATGCAAGTGTTATGGCTGCCGAGTATTCATCGAAATACAATGTGGATGGAACTTTGATTAAATCCTTGATAATGTTTGACAAGAATGCGCTTGCAAAATTAGAATATGCAAAAGATAAACATAATATGAAGACCGTGATAAACGCGGTTGAACTTTTAAGCAGATATAAAAAAGATTTTTCTAACGAGAAGTTTGAAGAGCTTTTGAAAACGATAGAGATGGGAGCTTACATAGATTCGACAGTAATGAATAAGATCGAGATTGGAGAGAAGATAGATATAAATAAGGGAGTAAGAATAGAGGATATAGATGCATTGCTAAATTCAATACTGAGTGGTATGAAGAAAGAAGAGTATAAAGATAACAAGAAGGTATTCAATTTTATAGTGGGCAAGGTAGTAAAAGAGAAAAAAGCGAATCCGAAACTTGTTGCGGAAAGACTCAAGGCAATTATTGATAAGGTGTGATTATGATTGTAAATTGCGGCCAGCTTACTGCCAATGATGTTGGTAAAAACGTAGAAGTTTATGGATGGTGTAGATACAAAAGAGACCACGGGGGGAAACTGTTTATAGATCTGGCAGATAGGTACGGCATAACGCAACTTGTTTTTGAAGGAAAAGTTAATGATAGAGCTTCGGAACTTGGTAAGGAATACGTGATAAAGGTTAATGGATCAGTTAGGAAAAGATCTCAAGAAACGATTGACAAAGACAACCCAACAGGAACTGTTGAAGTGTATGTTAAAGATTACGAGTTAATAAACGCGTCATTATTGCCTCCGTTTGAGTTGATAGACGAGAAGAAGAAGTTCCTTGCAAACGAGGACCTCAGAATGAAGTACAGGTATCTTGATCTTAGACGCAAAGAAATGATAAAACGAGTAGAATTCAGAGATAGAGTGACTAAAACTATAAGAAAATTTTTATGGGATAACGGATTTATGGAGTTGGAAACACCAACCCTCGTAAAAGACACTTATGAAACAGGTTCCAGGACATTTCTGGTTCCATCAAGGACAAATCCGGGTAAATTTTATGCTCTGGCTCAATCGCCACAGATGTACAAACAGTTATGCATGATAAGTGGTTTGGACAAATATTTCCAGGTTGCACACGCTTTTAGAGATGAAGATCCTAGAGAGGATAGACAACCAGAGCACACACAGATTGATTTGGAAGTGTCGTTCAAGGATGAGGAGTACATACAAGGTTTGATAGAAGGATTGCTGGCAGAAGTTTTCGAAAAATCCCTTGGCAAGAAAATAGGGACGCCTTTTAAACATATGGACTATTTTTATGCGATGGAAAATTACGGATCGGATAAGCCAGACCTAAGATTTGATAGCAAGATAGTTGACATAACAAACGAGATAGCAGATAGCGATTATAAGATAGTGAAAAGAGTAATAGAAAACAAAGGCAAGGTTAGGGCTGTAGCTTTCGCTGCTGGATTTGGAACGGATAAACCGATTCTTGACAAACAGTACATGTTAAGACTAATAGAAACTGCAAAGTCCTTGGGATTGGCAGGATTGACATGGCTGTATGTTAAAAATGGCGTAATAGCTTCAGAACCGGAAAGCATATCGGAGACACTTAAAAAAGTGGAACAGAGAATCATTGTAAAACTCGATGCAAAAGATGGAGATGTGATATTGATGTGCTCTGATGTTTCCGACCAACTTTTGCTCAGTGTTTTAGGTAAAATACGGAAAGAGGTTGGTAGGAAGATAGGTAAATTCAGCAATGAGTATGAGATACTGTGGGTAGACGGATTCCCATTATTTGAAAAGGACGAAGTTACAAACCAGTTTAAGCCTTCCCACAATCCGTTCACATCGCCAAACCAGTCCACAGTGAGGTACATGGAATCAGAACCCGAGAAGGTTATCGGGAGGCAGTACGATCTTGTGATTAATGGGGAGGAGTGTGGTGGCGGATCAATACGTATCAGTAATCCGGATATTCAGAAGGCCGTTTTTAAGACAATAGGCATGACTGATGAGCAGATCGAAAGAACATTCGGATTTATGGTAGAGGCGTTGAGATATGGTGCTCCGATACATGGCGGCATAGCGTTAGGATTAGACAGGCTCTTAACAATCCTATCTAATGAAAGTGATATAAGAGAGTTTATACTTTTTCCAAAAAACAAAAAATACGAATCGCCAATAGATGGATCTCCTACCGATATAAACGATAAAAGGCTAAAAGACGATTATGGCATATTGACAGGCCAGATGTAGTACACTTAATGGTTTATATATCTGAAAAGCAGTGATAATGTTAGGCTTCTATTCGTAGTGGTGCTTTTATGAATAAAACACAAAGAGTTAAACCTAAGAAATTAGAATTAAAATGCATGGATAAGAGATTTTTACCATGGCAGGATAATGAACATCCACATAACGATGTACTTAGAATGCATAACGCCGGAGGAACCGTACAGATTAATGAACTGTTAAGAATACTCAAAGAGAACCCGAGCATAAAATGGGTACACGTGGTTACACATACCGGAGAAGAGGGAACGGGTTGTGGAGCGGTAGGGGTAATTTTCACTGCCATAAAAGACCCTCAGAAGTATAAAGAGTTTGGATTTAGTGATAAGGTTGGCAAATTGCTCGTTGAACCTTATCTTGGAAGGACGTTTGAAACAAAAAGAGAATTGGAATCCATACATAACCATGTACAAAGACAGAGAGCTCTTGAAGGATTGTCTAAAGAGTTTCCAGATATAAAAGTAACTTCGGAAATACTTGATGTATCTTCAATAAACGTACCCGTGGATCATGGAAAACATTATCTCGTTCTTGTGCCACCTTCAATTATAGACAATGCAACGTTGGTGAAGAAGGCAGGTGCAGAAATGGGAGGGACTTACATAATAAGGGCAACAACTATGGAAAACGCTATGCCGCATATAGAAGTGGCAGTAAAAGCCCTACATGTGGTAGACATAAGGTACAACGGTTTTTCCAATAAAGATATAGAAGATATGAAGAGTGCGCTTAGACCAATAAATGTAGATGTTACACAGTTTAGTACAGATTGATTTTATAGCAAATTAGTGTGCATTTTTAATATTTACATTCTTTAATAGATCAGTGTATGGATGGAGGGCACATATAACAACATCAAAAAATCTCAAGGCAGAATAGTAACCGAATTCAAAACGCAGTCTGCGATGGAATTCATGTCCGTTTACATATGGACTATTATCATTGTTGCTGTTTTTCTTGCAGCAGTATCTCTTATCGTAACTTCAAAAAATACTACAACGTATACCCCATCAACATGTTACATTTCACCAGAATTGCCTTGTATTGAAGCTGTGATTGCAAAAACCAATATAGGATCAAATGTCATGCTCGTTATGACAAATGATATGGGGGCAAGTTTGCACTTCTCTTCGGATTCGTTTGTCGTAATGATTTCATTAGTAGGCAAATCGTACCAAGGGGAATGTTTGCCTACAAACGTTACCCAGGGGGAAACGATAAGATGTAATGCGACAATGACAGGAGTGACCCCAAGTCTTGGTGCACAACTCTTTCCCACTTTCGAAATTAGATACAACATATGCAAAACTTCTTCATGCGCAGACTTAACAGGTTTACCTACGTACAATACAAGCGGATCAGCAACGATATACGTATCTCCTCAATCGGCCTATGTAACAACGACTTCGGTCACTTCAACGACGACATCGAAAACTTCAACATCCACAACGGTTCTCGCCTCAACTACAGCAACAATATTTACCACGTATACGACGACTTCTACCACAACGTCCACTTCCACTACAACATCTACCAGTACCACAACATCGACTTCGACAACCACTTCGACTAGTACGACAACCTCAACATCTACGACTACCGCATTCGTGAGCTATGCGAGCAGTTCTTGTACAAGCGGAACATGCAGCGTCTCGCTTCCGACAGGATATTCGTATTACATATGCGCTGCGACTGGATCATTTTCAAGTCCTTCTTGGACAGTTGTTGACAACAATGGCGGAGCAGATTCTGTAGGTTATCAAACAAGTAATATATGTTCAGCGAGTACAACTACGCACGTAGTGATTGCTGGTGCGGGAATAATGCAAACTTCGCCAAGCATAACTTACGGTGTGAGCACATCGGGAAGCTACTCTGTATCAACTTCTGGATCAAACACGATAATAGTGTGGGCTAATCCTCTTGGGGGAACGTTCGCAATACCTTCAGGATGTTCAGCGCAGGTATCACCAACATGGTACAATAATATAACGTATATAGCATCATGCATGGGCCAAGGCAGTGGGACATACTCCTCAAGCATAACAATAGCTGTCGGAGGTTCCACACCAACTTACGGTTTTTATGTTTTCCCATAGTCAATTTGGAGTTTTTTACCATTAAGAATATAAGTATGATATTTTCATATATTATCAGAATAAAATGAAAGAAAGACTCACAATAACATTAGATAGCGAATTATTGAAGAAGTTAGATAGCACTATAGATAGAGTAAACATAAGAAATAGATCGCACGCCATAGAACGCATACTTGATGTGACGTTAAGCCAAATGACTCCTAAAAAAGCAGTGATATTCGCAGGCGGGACAACAATAAAGGTTGATGATAGAGGAGAGGTACCAAAGCCGATGGTTCTTGTTAATGAGCGTCCAATATTAGAGTATGTAATAAGAGAACTAAAAAGAAACGGCATTATTGACATACTTATAGCAATAGGGAAATCTGGAGACAAAATAATAAGCTATTTTCAAGACGGTTCTCTTTTTGGCATAAGATTGACATACATAAAAGAGGATATACCAAGAGGCACAGAGAATGCACTTGAACTCGTTAAAGGAATTGTTGGAAACGAGCCATTTTTTGTAATAAATGGCGACAATTTGTTTAGGATAGATCTGATGGACATGTACAAGCAACATGTTTCAACAAAAGCAACAGCAACGATAGCCTTAGCCACAACAGGCACGACTGCAGGACTTGGGGTCACGAGCCTTGTGGGATCAAGAATCACAAGTTTCGTAGAGAAACCAGGAGTTACTGGAGAGAACAAACTCGTTAGTGCAGGCATATACATCTTTAGCCCGTCAGTATTTAATCGTTTAGAACAAAGTGAGAAGGCACTCATGCTTGAGAAGAGCTTATTCCCAAAACTTGCAAATTCTTCAAATCTATACGGATACGTATTTTCAGGGCCGTGGTGTCCACTGGATACGAGCAATATACAGGACAGTTTGAAAAAATTAAAATCAGTTGCAGACGCTTTAGTGCAATGATTTTTTATTTGGTAGTAAACATCCAAAACCGAAATCTTTTTATATGTGTATGATACTATATTACATTGTATTAAATTGTCATACAAAATATGATGATATCATGGGATACTTAATAGGGATCGATATCGGGGCAACAAATCTTAGAATTGCGTTGACAGATGAGGGTGGGGAGATTAAAAAAGCGTATAGACAAAAGACTGATGCAGGTAGGCTTGTCGAGCAGATATCAGAAGTGCTCGACGGCCTTCCGGCATTTGAAAAGATAGGCATTGCATCTTTCGGACCTCTAAATTACAAAAAAGGCATGATAACCAATCCGCCAAATATAAACATAAAGAATTTACCCATAGTTGATATGTTAAAGAAAAGGTACAATGTGGAGTGCAGCATACTTAATGACTGCGCTTCGTCAGTTGTGGCAGAAAAAACAATGGGAGCAGGAGTAGGATATGAAAACATCGCTTACGTTACTTTGAGTAGTGGGATAGGATGCGGAGTCATATCTAATGGCAAATTGCTTCTTGGAAAAGAAGGTAATGCTAATGAAGTAGGTCATTACATGGTAGACCCACAAGGGAAGGTAAGATGCGGGTGTGGAAGCTACGGCCATTGGCAAGCGTACTCTGCCGGGAAGTATATTCCATCTTATGTGAGCTATCTGCTTCAGAATGATTATAAGAATGACAATTCAAAACTTAGAGAAGAAGAAATCACTTCAGAATCACTTTTCAAATTAGCTCCATCAGATAGTGTAGCTATGGAGATTGTTGAGAGGATAGGCAGGATAAACGCCACGATGTTTGCAAACATAGTGAATACTTACGATCCTGAGATAATAAGTATAGGAGGGAGTGTTGCTTTAAACAACAAAGACTTGGTTATTAAGCCAATAGTAGAACACACCGGAGATTATGTTGTAAACGTTATGCCAAAAATAGTTGCCACACCGTTAGGGCACGATGCATGTTTGTATGGGGCTATAGCAAGCATGCTTCATAAGGACTGGATGCCGTAGACAAGCACACGGTTTACAGGGATTTGTTGATGATTATGAACGTTGGTATTAGAAGTACAGGTACTGGTAGAGTTGATAAAACCTCGCTCATGGTAGCGTATAGGGGGAATGTTTACGAATTAGGACATAATGGCAAAAATATCACAAAAGACCAGTTTAGGAGAGATTTTATAGAATCTGATGGAGGCAGAGGTAACGGTGTTGAGTTCGATTCCAGGATATTACATGTGAAAGGAAGATTATCGCCAGCGTTGTACAGGCTAGGTGACGCTGGTGATGAGGGATCGGTGATGTTGGTGTCAGAAGTTTTGCCACTGCTTTACAACTCTGGAAGATATGGTATGGTTAAGATAGACGTGCATGATGGGCGATTTTTAACTGATGAGATGACTATATACGCTAGTGCTTTTGGTGGAGTTAGCATGCATGATAAGACGCTTCTTTCGGTACAGCACTTTAGACCTGAAGTAGTAAATTATATGGTGAGTGAGCTTAGAAACATAGGTATAGACACGGTTTCGGAGTGGGCAATGGACGGAAAGGATTCTAAACCAAACATGAGAGATATCAATCTCTCTGATATACTGAAAATTTGTAATGTAAATAAAATAGACATAGTAAGCTTCAAATACAACTCATTGCCAAAATATGAAATGGGTATGTTGATTACAAGACTTATTTCAGAAGGATTAGGAGTAGATGTTTTTGTTAATAGCTCCGAAGTCGAAGAGCTATCAGCCATCCTGAGGATGTGATTATTTGACAAAGAAGATTTATTCGATATGGATGATGCCGGCAAGAGGTAAAACCAATGAAAAACTTAAACGCATAATAACAAACTTGTCCAGAAAGTACGATTCTCCGGTATTCGATCCTCACGTGACATTACTCGGAGGAATCGTAGGTGAAGAAAAAAAGGTCATAAAAGATTTCGAAGAATTCGCTAATGAATTCAAAAACATCAACATATCTCTGTCCAGATTAGCGGATTCCGAGGCGTATTTTAAATGTGTGTTCGCAAATGTCAAAAAAACCAATGCGGTCATGTCTGCCAATAAAAAATGCAGATCTGTTTTTCCTTCTGTAGGAAACAGTTACATGCCGCATCTCAGTTTGATATATGGATGCTATACCAAAAAAACCAGAAATGACATTAAAAAACAGCTTGGAAATGAGGTGAATGCACTTCTGTTTCCAGTCGGATCTTTGTGCCTTTACGATACTTCAGGAGAGATAGCTTATTGGAAGAACATAAAGAGCATAGAAGTGAAAAAATTAGATAGATAATCTTTGGTATAAAGAATTATTTATCAAAACCCTGGATGTGTCAGAAGCAACTATTTCAATTCCTGAATCTTTTTGTTTGGTATTAACAAACTCTACTTTTATATAATCGCCAGGATGCATTTCTGCAACTGCCTGACTGGATGATTTCCATAACACCAGCCTGAGTTCAATTTTTCCATCAGAGATTATGCAGTCGGATATACCACTTTGTTTACCACTTAGATCCATGAAGTATCTGATTTGACTTAGTGATACAATCCGTCCAATTATGTCAATGTTTTTTTCATTTCCCGTGATCTTTGAGAAATCGCTTATAGCAGTGCCTCCGGATGAAGTTTTTGTGATGTGTGTTTCCTGAGTGCTTGATAATTCTCCAGAAGGACCAGTTTTTATAACTTTGAGATTTTGTATGTGAACGATATCGTTTCGCTCTATTGGAAGAACATCTGCAAGATCAGATTTTTTATCCCAAAGCGTCAAAGGCAAAGTTGATTGTTCCTTCCCCAATACGATAGTTCGCTTTTGTTTATTGTTATCAGATGCATCAAAACGTATTCTGTTAAAAATCCGGTAAACATGTTCGCTAAGATCCACTATTCTGCCAACAGGAACTTTGTTTGATATGATATCATTGATATCCACTTTGATGTGTCCTTTTGGTGTGTCTTTGGTTAGGATAGACTTTGCCATATCCTTGGTTATCATACCGTTGTACTCTTTCATGACACGCGCTATATGTTCTTCTTCCAGAGTATCAGACAAGCTTACACCAACTCTTTATATACTTTGGGATAAAACCTAAATAAGATTATGGTGGACATGTGGTCCCGATTCTTCCACTGATAGTGTTACTTCCTTTCTTATCTATAATTGTTATGCTGAGTGTTAATGAAAAATTTGCACACAGAATAACATTGATCACTTCGGTAGTGGTCCTTTTACTTGCACTTACAGCAGTATCGATGTTTAAACTCGGCCTGTATACGTCTTTTTACTCTGTTTACATAAATGAATTGAATATCAGTTTAGGATTTCAGTTGACTCAGATAACTTCCATATTAGTAGTCATGACAGCAATAGTGCTAGCTGCTGCATCTTTTGTAGGAAAGTATTTCATCAGGGAAAATGAACGCACGTATAGCATAATATTTGCAATAGTAGAGAGTTCCTCCCTAGCATTGTTCATGTCAGCCAATCTTTTCATGCTTTACGTTTTCTGGGAGATATGCGAGATAGCAATGTTCTTCATAATATTCATGTATGGCGGATATGACAGGAGATACGCATCAATAAAATTCATCGTTTATTCGCTTGTATCTAGCCTTCTTTTGCTCATATCCATAATATTGATTTACAATAGTGTCACGCCGCATACTTTCAACATATCGTTGCTTCTTGAAAGTGCCAAGAGCATATCTACAAATATGCAACTTCTGATAATGCTGCTTTTATTAGGTTCGTTTATGATAAAGATGCCGATATTTCCGTTGCACAGCTGGTTACCAGATGCCCATACCGAGGCACCAACAACCGGCAGCATGATACTTGCCGGAATTCTGCTTAAATTTGGAGGTTATGGACTTCTCCTCATGTTCTTGATGCTGCCATTGGCAACAAAGTACAGTCCTTACATCGCAGGCATATTCATACTCTCATCGATTTATGCCGCACTGGTGGCGATGAGGCAAACAAATATTAAAAGAGCGATAGCTTATATGAGCGTTACAGACATGGGCATTGTTGCCTTAGGAGTGGCTGCGAGCAACATTTTAGGATATTCTGGCGCTTTGTACGGAATGCTTAGTCATGGAATAGCAATATCCATACTGTTTCTTATCGCTGGTACTTTGGATGAACTGTACGGCACACTGGAAATAAACAAAATAAAGGGTGTCATGAAAAATTTCCCATCTTTATCATATTTGTTCATATTTGGTGCGATAGCCACGATAGGAGTACCGATAACTGCGGGATTTATAGGGGATCTTTTTGTATTTTTAGGATCGTTTAAATCTTTTGGCGTTGCCGGAATAGTCTCCCTTTCAAGCATAGTATTGATAGGTGCGGTGCTGTTTTGGATTGTTGAAAGGGTATTTCTTGGAAGTAAAGAAACAGAACCGTATAGACATCCTTGGAAACGAATCATTTATGCAGGTTTATTCCTTGCGGCATCAGTAATAGTTTTGGGAATATTCCCGTTTCTTTTGTTGCCTGGACAGATTTAGAGCCTTCTGTTTGATTGAATATCGTTCTTTTCTGCATTTAATGCTATATCGAGATGTCTTTCTAAAGTCAAACCGGTAGGATTTGATATGCCCTTGATATCAACCATGCCGCTAGATAGTATACGCCTTGTTGTAAGGTTAGCGGAAACTGATACAAACAATTCAAATGTTGCGGCCTGGTCTCCGTGTTTGGCCTTATCAACAAGAAGCGTTATCTTTTTTGTATCGAGATCCTCATTCCTTTTGCTGCGATTTATGTTGCGCATGAACTATAACCTTATGAGATATACTTGTTTCAGATATATAATATCTCCGAATTCATAGTATTTTATATCTTTAAGGTACTGTATATCAACGATATAATGGCAAATCAAGGAGCTGGAGCAGGATGTGAATGCGGAGGTGCATGCATGTGCGGATGTACAAGCGGATGCGTATGCAAACCCGGATGCAGTTGCGGGTGTACTTGCGGAGAAAGAAGGCAGAAAACAGAGGACTAAATATGTTACCAATATTTTTAAACTGTTACTGTGTAGATTGAAGCATGTGCAATCAGGCACAATGATGTAGGTACTTATAAATGCATAAATATGAAATTGCAATTCTCAAAGCAATAGGAAGCGATAGCATCACCCTTGAAGAACTTGTAAGAAAATCTGGTTTGGGAAAGGATGAGGCCATGTGGGCCTTGGAAGGTCTGTCTAAAAATGGATTAGTTAGGATAAATAGAAAAACAGTAGAAAATATCGAACTTAGTGAAGAAGGAGCAAGATATGCGATGGAATCTATGCCTGAAGAAGTGTTACTAAACAAGATATCTAAAAAACCACTAGCGATCAAAAACCTCGAATCCGACGAAGACAGAATAGGAATAATCTGGGCTAAAAAGCAATCATTGGCAATTATTCAGAATGGTATGCTTGTGATAACAGAAAAGGGCAAGGAAACACTCAGGAACAGATCCGTACAGTATAGAGTGTTGGTAAGCCTGAAGGATGATCCTAAGAGCTATCCAGAACAAAAGGCAGAAAACAAGGAAGCAGTGGATATGTTGAAGGATCGCAAACTCATAGTCATAAACACAAAAAATGTTATAGAAGGAATAGAGGTAACAAAAAAAGGATTTGAAGAGACTAAAGGATTAAAGAGCGATAGCGAAATAGATGCGTTAAACAAGAATATCATAACAAATGGGCTTTGGAAAGGTAAAAAATTCAAAGCTTATGATGTACAAGTGCCTGTGGAAAGGGAGTACGTGCCGATAAGGCATCCGCTTAGGCAGATGATGGATGAACTTAGAAGAGCATATGTGGGCATGGGATTCGTTGAGATCGATGGCCCAATAATCGAACCTGCATTTAGGGTCTTCGATACATTATTCATGCCACAGGATCATCCCGCACGTGACATGCAAGATACATTCTATCTGAAAGAACCCCATTCGATAAAGATTGATGATCAGGAATATGTTGAGAGAATAAAAGAAGCGCACGTGATGGCATGGAAACAGGATTGGAGCAGGGAACTGGCAGAACAAGCTCTTCTGAGGACGCACATGACAAATGTTTCCGGAAGGTATGTACATAATATAATTGAGGATATTTTGAAACATAGAAAGTCGCATGACTTGCCGATAAAACTGTTCTCAATAGGCAGGGTATTCAGAAATGAAAATATAGATTACAAACATCTTGCAGATTTCTATCAGACAGACGGAGTAATAATAGGAAAAAAACTTACTCTTTCAAATCTTTTCAGCACTTTGACAGATATTTACGCGTCAATGAATGTCGAGGTGAAATTTAAACCCTCATACTTTCCATTCGTTGAACCAGGAGCCGAGGTTTATGCGTATTCCAAAAACGTAAATGAATGGATAGAAGTTGGCGGAGCTGGAGTGATGCGTTCACAAGTTACAGGTGTTGAAAGAAAAGACATAAGCGTGCTTGCCTGGGGCCTTGGAGTAGAAAGAATGCTCATGATGAAAGATAAGACATTGAATAGCATATCTGAGATGTACAACTGTGGCATAAGATGGTCTAGAGAAAGGAGATTGTAATGCCAACCGTAACAATAAATACAAAGTACTTTTCCAATCTTATAGGTAGTGTTGAGATCAAAAAAGCAATAGATCAGATATCCAAATTAGGGGTTGAAGTAGCAGGATTTGATGATAATGAGATAACCCTTGAAATAACACCGAATAGGCCCGACCTGTTTTGCGCTGTTGGCCTTGCACGCTCTGTTAAGAACTTCATGCATAAAAGCAAAAAATTCAGGTATGCGATAGAGAAAACAGATCCGGAATTAAGCATAACTGTTGATAATAAAGTTAATGAAATAAGGCCATACATATCTGCGATAATAGTAAAGGGGATGGCGTTTAGTGAGCATGCATTATCGGATGTGATAAACTTTACCGAAAAGATTTGCGAAATACACGGAAGAGGCAGAAAAAGAATCGCAATAGGTCTTCACGATATGAATAAGATAAGACAACCTTTGTATTACGGTCTGTATACTGATGAGAAATTTGTTCCGTTAAATGAAGATAAGGAGATGAGATACAGCGAGGTTATTAAAAATACTGAGAAAGGAGTGAAATACGGAAATATCATACAGAATGGCAGGAGAGGATATCCTGCACTGAAAGATCAGGAAGGCACTTTGGCACTAATCCCTATATTGAATTCAAACAGGACCAAGGTTACACATAAAACAAAGGATTTGTTAGTCGATATAACCGGTACTTCGAAGTACCTTACAAATAAAATAGCCTGGCTTATCGCATCTGTTTTTGCGGATTTGGGATGCAAGGTTTATGGAGTTAATATTAAAAGCGGCGCTGTGGAGGAGGTGTCTCCGATGCCTGACGATCGCGAAATATCCGTACCTCTTTCAGACATATCACACGAACTCGGTGTGGATCTCAGTTTCAACAGTGCCATATCTTTAGCTAACAAAATGGGATATTATGGAGTGTATCTGAATGAAGAAATCAAGGTACACGTTCCAGAGTATAGATTGGATATAATAGATTGGCAGGATATCCTTGAAGATTTTGCAATAGCTTACGGTTACGATTACATAAGTGCAGTTAATGTACCATCATCTGCAAAGGGATCAATATCCGAAAAAAACACATTCTTTTCAAAACTATCGGAATTAATGGTCGGTTTGGGATTTACAGAGGCTCTAAACACCTACTTCACTGATGAAGAATCCAATTTTAAGAAAATGAGAACCGAGGAGATTGATCATGTTCAATTGCTAAATCCAAAAGCATCAACCATAACAATGATGAGAACATCACTGATACCGTCTTTACTAAGAGATTTCGGTTTATCATCAAACGAGAAGATGCCACAGAGATTCTTTGAGTTGGACATGGTGTTCAGTATTGATGGGAGAAAACCAATTGAAGAATATAATCTTGGTGCAGTGTCTATAGACCCAAAATCTAATTTCAATAATATCAAAGCAGTAGTTGAATCGTTAGCTTATGCATTGGACAAGAACATCAAATTCAAGAAATTCGATCATCCAAGTTTCATAGAAGGAAGATGTGCAAGAATAATATTAAATGATGAAGCTGTTGGGATTTTTGGAGAACTCCATCCCGAAGTGCTGCAGAATTTTAGGATAGAAGAGCCAGGGGTAGCTTTTGAAATATCGCTTGCCAGATTATATTCAGATATCAGCCAACTATGACTTCCACGTCTTCGGTGTATAATCCGTAGGCATTTCCGATCAATTCTATTGCCTGCTCTTTGCCCTTTTCCTTGGATGCTTTCTTGAGCATGGATTTCATTAATGGAAGATAATCGTTGATTACGTGTTTCCTGTTTGTATGCAGTGTTACCGAGAGTTTATCTGCAACTTCATTAAGTGCGGTTCTGTCACTTTTCGTACTGCTCATGTATTTTATGACTGAGGGGAATACGTATCTATTTATCATGCTTGCACCGTGTCTGTTTGAAAGTGCAACGCCAGATGATAGAAGTAACTGTGCGTAACGTAGATACCCGTAGTAACTCTTTCTGGAAGCGTTTGATATGAATCTACTAGCCTTTGCGATGTTAGCGTACGCAGAGGATATTTCCCGTTTTCTAGTGTATCTTTTAGGTACGTTTTCTTCTATCCAATTCATGAGCATTTCTATGTCTATGCTGCTTCTTATCACAGCATTTCTAGCCATATCGAAATCCCCCATTCCGAATATTTTGTCTAAAACTCCGAAAACTTCCAGTTTTGTATCCCTTACGCCAAGATTTTCCAGTATTTCCGGATCCGAACCTATGGCAACTTCAAGGTCATTTATTGCTCCCCTGACATCACCATCACACCTTCGTGAAAGCACGCTTACGATGCCATCTCCAACAACTGCATTCTCTTTTTTAAGTATGTTATTAAGGAGTTTTTCTATTTCAGCCATTCCGACTTTTTTGAATTCTACACCTTCCACTACATTTCTAAGAAAACTGATTTTTCTATCCCAGAAGTCATTTGCAGTGAATATGATTGGTTGTTTTGCGTTTCTTATTATATTGAGTATGGCACTTTCTGCTCCCGAATCGAATTTTTTTGATAACTCATCTATTTCATCAAACAGCACCAAAGAAACCTTGTTGAATAAACCCCTATTCGAAGTTGCAGGAAGTGCCACTTTCCTTAAATGCTCAACATCCCTATAATCGCTGGCGTTTAATTCTATTAGATTGAAACTGTTACTGTACGCAAGGGCCTGTGCTGTTGATGTCTTTCCAATACCAGATGGACCATACAGCATGAGGGGCTTGGTTTTTTCATTTTTTTGAATTTTGATCCCGAAATCGTACACTTTGCTTATTGCACTGCTGTTACCTATTACCCCGTTAAGAGTTGTCGGTGCATATTTTTCGCAAAGCATAAAAACCAGCAGATATATGTTATAACTTAAGAAATAAATAACTTAGATATGCTCCTATCGTCTAGTCCGGTCAAGGACGGAGCCCTCTCACGGCTCAAACTCGGGTTCAAATCCCGATGGGAGCAAATGCAATTTGGAGTTATATATAAGTCGTTGAAATGTTACCTTTTTCTAACATAGTTTTAGCATGGAGAGGATGAGAAAGAAAAATTAATTCAGCATTAGTAAAAATTGTTCTACATCATGTTAGTTCTATCGGTATTTCGCCAGAAATATTACAATTTCCATTGTTGGCGAGATTTATTGGCACATATGCAGTTATGTTTGGTGGTATTTTTATAGATTTATTAGCCTCCGTTGCTTGTGTGAGTTGCCCAAAATTAACTTGCACTATTGAAATACAGTATTTGCTATCAATTTTGTTTACGTCGATGGTAAGATTAGAATAGCTATTTAGTTGAATCTTTATTCTGTCAAGTTCTCCTGGACTAATGTTTGAACCCTGGAAATCCATAAAACTACCAATTCCACCACTAAATGGTGTTGTAATATCCATATTTCCTTCAATAGAATAATTTACAATTTTTGTTAGGGATGGATTAACGCCTATGCTAAATGATAAAAATTGCGCTGATTCGTTCCCCACATTTTTAATAACTAGATTATATACGTTTGGCAGTATACTCTCATGAAATGCTATAATTTGGATATAAGGTTGTGGTCTTGTTACATATGAGTATAGTCCATAAATTGTGCTAACTATGAATATTATACCTACAATTATACTCAACTTTGTGGAAGTTTTGTTCAAATCAATTTTAACCAACTTATAACCTTAGTTATTTTCATAAGTTTATGTATTGTTTTCTTCTTTAAAGGTATTTGTTTTCCTT
>JAJZIU010000035.1 GCA_021810455.1 Microcaldota archaeon | reverse complement strand
ATCAAAGTCCCCTTCTGTAGCGTATGCGTTGTGTATGTACTCGTCCTTCTTAATCAATTCCGATATGTTGTATGCATTTGGTTTTACCGCAAATTTCACTGTTATCAGATGTCTTTCAAGTGGAATTTTTTTGCTCAGATCAAGTTCAAGTGTGTATCTAAGATCTGCGTTCCTCTCCAAATATTCCAGTATTTTCATTACAGTTGGTCTAGAACAGTTAAGTACAGATGACAATTTTGTTATTGTAGAACGAGAATCTTCGCTCAGATATCGCAACATGAGTCTATTGGTTTCTTCCCTGTTCATTTTTACACTTTACAAATACCTTAAAACAATAACACATCTTACTATTATTCATTATAACTAAAAGCTTTTGTGCCAAATTATCGGTTATTGCTATGAACATAAAATTGAAAGGAGTTGTGGCACTTTTAGTTTCCATCATACAGTTGTCCCTTTTGCCTGTCTTGCTCTCATTTGGAAGCACAAACTTGGGCACACTGCAGCTTCTTTTCTACACTTTCCTCCTTGGAACTCTATCCTCTTTGTTTATTTCTTACAGTGCTGATAGGTTTAAAGGGCTAAAATCGATATTTACGCCTAACAGGGCTCTTCTGTATCTTGTTGTTGCCGGAATTCTGAATTTTGCTGTTGCACAACTTCTTCTTGTAATAGGCATAAATGGCACTAATGCCAACATAGGCGGCATTCTTTCAAGGAGTTGGGTCATCATGGCCGCAATCCTCTCACCGCTCGTATTAAGGCAAAAGGTAAGCAGGAATCAGTATCTGGCTATGGCGATTGGTTTTGTTGCCTTATACATAACCGCATCAGCAGGAGGACTCTACATAAACACTTCCGAGTTACCCTACGTGCTCATACTATTCACAAGCGCTTTCTTAACCGCTATATCCAACATCATAGCCAAGAAGCAGAACAGCAGCGTAACCTCTCTCGTAGTGATTTTTAATTCTTCAGCTCTGGCATCCGTACTGCTGCTATCGTTTATTACCCATACATCGCTAATCATATCACTGTCTTCTAGTTCTATTTTCACTGTTGCAATCCTCGGAATACTCTCATACTCGATAGGTGGGGTTATGTACTTCTACGCCATCAGGGTGTTCAATCCCGCTTTCGTTGGCAACATGCTTCTTTCCATACCCTTTCTGACCGTTCTGTTTTCCTTCGCATTTCTTGGACTTGCAATACATCATTATTACATATACGCATCCATACTTCTCGGCGTAGCTATATATGTCCAAACCAGAGAGGTAAACAAAGCGCCAGAATTCTCAGGATTCAAATCGCCAACAAAGGTGTATGATGTATCTGGCGCTTTTGTTGGAAACACGATGATTATAAACAGTTACATGCGTGGGAACGGGAAGGCGCTTGCAACAAAGTTTGATAAAAACAACTTTGTGCAAGACATGGTTACCTCTGGTGAAGATTACATAATGTTTACAGATGAAAATCCGCATCCCCATGTCAATAACGGTGAGTTGGATTTTGTCAAAAGCATGTTGGTTCCTTCAGAAAACGAGGTCACACTCATAACGATCGGCAAACCCTCGAGTGTAGAACGAGCAATGGACTCTTCGTTATCTTTCCTAAAACAAAGTAATAAAACGTAACGTCATATGCAGAACGATGTGAATAGGATTTATAAACTTGATACGTGTTTGTTAAACCTGTTTCTATGACCAGTGTTAATGTAAGAATAGCAGGAGCCAACGGTGACGGAGTCGAATCAAGCGGAGCGATGTTGGTTAAGGTTGCTGCCAAGAATGGCATGCATGCGTTTGCATACAGGGGCTTTCAATCAATAATCCGCGGAGGACATGTTTGGAACCAAGTGCGTATAAGCGATGAAAAACTTTACAGCCATGGAGATGGAATTGACATTCTCGTAGCCCTAAACCAGGACTCTGTAAGAAATCAACAATCTCATCTAAACAAAAATGCAGCAATAATATATGACCCTTCAAAGATAAACGTTGAAGGAGTTAGGAGCGATGTTAAATTGATAAAAATACCACTGCTTGATATAGCAGTGCAGGTCAGCGGAGATCCTATAATGAGAAACGTTGTTGCAATAGGCGCAGTTCTAAAGATGATAGGTATCAACATAGATGTTTTCAATGAAATAGTAAAAGACATGTTCACTAGGAAGGGTGAAAAAGTAGTAAATGATAACATAAAAGCTGCTGTTACGGGTTATAACTATTCTGGTGTAGAAAAACTGTTTGAGATACATGGCGATTCAAAAAAGAGATACTATCTGGATGGAAACACTGCGCTTGCAATAGGCGCATACGCTAGCGGCTGCAAATTCTACGCAGCGTATCCAATGACTCCAGCAAGCGGAATACTGCACTGGTTTGCTGCGCATGAAAACAAGGGGGTTTTATACAAACAAACAGAAGATGAACTGGCAGCGATAAACATGACTATAGGCGCTGCAAGCACTGGCGTAAGATCGATGTGTGGTACAAGCGGAGGTGGATTTTCTCTCATGGTTGAAGCATTGGGAATGGCAGGAATGCTCGAGGTGCCCATAGTTGTCGTTAATTCACAACGAACTGGCCCGAGCACAGGTTTGCCAACCAAAACTGAACAGGGAGATCTGTTGTTCGTAATGCACGCTTCCCAAGGCGAATTTCCAAGAATAGTTATTGCACCAGGAAGCGTAGAAGAATCATTCACATTAACGAGTGAGGCGTTCAATCTAGCAGACAGATATCAGTGTCCAGTAATCATACTCATGGATCTTTACATCTCTGAGCACGTAGAGACAATTGATGGTTTTGACTTCGATAAGGTAATAATCGACCGCGGCAAGATAGCAGAAAAGTCGGATGGCAGATTCAAAAGGTATCTATTTACTGAAGATGGGGTTTCGCCACGAGCATTTCCTGGGACCCCAGGCATGGAGTTCGTAGCCCCGAGCGATGAACACGATGAGTACGGAGATCTTGTAAGTGATGCTCTTTCAGGAATAGACGAGTATGTTGAAGTAAGGGTAAAAATGCAAAACAAAAGGATGAGGAAGATAGATACAATGCTTAAAAACGAAAGCGTTTTTGTGCCCAAGGTGGAGAATGAAAAAGCCGATTATTTCTTCGTGACTTTTGGATCTACTGTCGGACCTGTGAAGGAAGCAATCCAGATACTGAATAAGTCCGGAAGCAATTTCGGATTGATACAGTTCGATTACATAATGCCCCTCAATGCAGGAAAAACAGAACAGATTCTTGCTAACAAAAAATTGATAGATGTCGAATGCAATTTTACTGGACAACTTGCACACGTGATAAAAGCAAACACCGGAATAGACATAAACAATAGGATACTCAAGTATGATGGCGAAGCCTTTACGGGAAAGGAGATTGCAGATAAGGCGGCATCCATCATAGCTAACTCAAAGTGATAAACATGGAAGCTCAAGAAAACAAACCAAAACAAGGATACACTTCTGGTATCAAACCGATATGGTGTCCTGGCTGCGGGGACTTCGGAGTTCAGGCAGCATTGCTTAAGGCATTTACCGCACTAGGTCTTGATAGGAGCAAGATAGTTATAGTTTCAGGAATAGGGTGCAGTTCATCAATGCCCCATCCTTTCTCTACTTATGGAATACACAGCCTGCACGGCAGATTGATACCTGTCGCTACCGGGGCAAAACTTGCTAATCATGAACTTACTGTAATAGGCACCGGCGGAGACGGCGATGGTTACGGGATAGGCGGTGGGCATCTGGTGCATGCTGCCCGAAGGAACATAAACATAACTTATGTGATCATGAACAATGAAACTTATGGTTTGACAACGGGCCAGACTTCTCCAACCGCACTAATGGGACACAAGACCAAGTCAACTCCATTCGGAAGCATAGAATCTCCAATCAATCCGATGGCGCTTGCAATAAGTTCTGGGGCAACGTATGTTGCCAGAGGGTTCTCCGGAGATCCGATGCAACTTGCAGAACTTGTCAAAAACGGCATTTCGCATAAGGGTTTTTCATTAATTGATGTATTTAGTCCGTGCGTAACCTTTAACCATGATAACACTTACGACTGGTTCAGATCCAGGGTTTACAAGCTCGAATCAGAAAATCATGATCCATCGAATCTCGAAAAGGCTCTCGGTAAGGCGTTTGAGGATTCTACCACGGATTACAAAAGGATACCTACTGGTTTGTTCTACAAGGTTGACAGGCCAACGTACGAAGATCTGGATATCGCACTAAAGGATGGCCCGTTGGCAAAACAGCCTCTTCCAACAAAGGCACAACTTTCTGAGATAATGGCGGAGAACGCATAATCTTCTTAATTATCTTTAATTGGTATCTGCCTCCAGCTTTGCTTCTGTTTCTTATTTAAATCTTTTTTTGCCATATAACTTTGGAGGTTGAAATGGAAAAGGTAAAGATGGGTTTGTATGGACTGGGCAAGATGGGGAAGAACATAGGCTTAAGACTACTGGACAAAGGTTACGGGATTGTAGTTTACAACAGATCCATCGAGCCTATCGAAGAACTGAAAACTCACGGCGCCATACCTGCCGAATCAATTGAAGATATGATTTCAAAGCTAAATGATACCAAAATCGTATGGCTTATGCTACCTGCTGGAGATGTCACCGACGAAGCAATAAAATCTCTTTCAGAGATCCTGCACAAGGGGGACGTGCTTATAGACGGATCAAATAATAGGTACACTGACGACATACGACACAATGAACTGCTTTTGAGTAAAGGCATACACTTCATAGATGCTGGATGCAGTGGCGGTCCATCAGGGGCACTCAACGGCATGTCGATAATGATAGGCGGAGATCATGATGTGTTCCTCAAACTTGAACAACTGTTCAAAGATCTCAGTGTTGATGATGGCTACTGTTACATAGGCGAATCCGGATCAGGGCATTTCGTCAAGATGGTCCATAATGCCATAGAGTACGGGATGATGCAATCTATAGCAGAAGGCCTCGATCTTGTTACCAATGGTCCTTACAAAAACCTAAACATCAAAGATGTATGTCATGTATGGAACAACGGTTCTGTAATAAGTGGCAATCTTATGAAACTATCTGAGCGCGCCCTTTCAAATGATCCAAAACTCAAATCCATAGAGCCGTACGTGGAAGACACTGGGGAAGGGAGATGGGCTGCCGAAACTGCAATCAAGTATGGGGTTCCTTTTACCGTTCTTTCGCACTCGTTATACGAAAGATTCTCTTCTAGAGACAAACTGGGTTTTGGTAGAAGAATGCTTGCCGCTCTCAGGCATGAGTTTGGGGGCCATGATGTCAAAAAGAGTGATTGAATGCCATACACTCTTGGTGCCGTTGGATTCGGACACTGGTTTTCAAGGCTTTATGACGGGATGAAAAGAAACGGTTCGATTACGCTATCCAAAGTTGCCGGTATCAGTGATGTCTCAAGCAAGCTTTCAAGATTGAAATCTATCGGCCTCGGTGCAAACGATTACTATCAGATGCAAAGAAACGGTCCAATACCTGACTCGTTCTTTGAAGGGCTTGATGTGATACACATATCCGATCCCAACGAATTCCATGCAAGCCAGACCCTTCAATCAATATCCAAAGGTAAGGTAACTGTAACAGAAAAAACATTCGGAACAACTAAAAAAGAGTTTAATGAAGTCATTGACTTTATCGAGTCAAATGACGCCACATCTCGAACATATCTACATCTGCATTACATACACAAACTGCTGACACTAGAGCTTGATGATCTTCTGACAAAATTTTCCGAGGAATATGGGAAGGTGTCAAAAACCAATGCGGTTTTCTTTGAAGCTCCTGATGAAGAGGATATGCGAAGGAAGGATTGGCTGTTCGGTTCAAAAAATGGTGGCATATTCATGGACTGGATACACCCTTTTGAGGTCTTGTCAATAGGCGCAAAGGCCACTAACGTCTCTCTAAAGAATGTCGAACTTTATTCAACATTCAAAAAGTACGATTCAAATAACCCTACGGGGGTACTCGCTTCCGCTTCCGTATCTGGAGATCATTTTTCCAAAAATTCTACCGCGAGCATAAGCATAGCAAAAGGCGCTCCTAAAACACTCAAGCTTGTTCGATTTTTTTTCGAGTCTGATGCGTATCTTGACATAAGATATGTTGATTCTAAAATAGAATTTTCATCTGAAAACAGGGGATCCTGGTCTTTTTACGAAAATGAAAAATTAAAGGCTTCTGGTGCACCGAAAGGCCCTACAACATCAGAACTACTCGTCCACGACATAGAAAATTTATGCAAGGGAATGAAAACGTCAATAGGAATTGACAATGTGTTGAAGGTATTTACTCCACAGTGGCAATATCAAAAAATGTCATCATCAAAGAGGATAAACGTGTCAGAAGAGTCCGTATCACAATTCATAAACAACGGTCTGCATCCTTTTTACTAAGCCTCTATAACGCTTGCCTTCTGAAGCGACACTTCCACTATCCTCTTCAAATCTATTTTTTCTGAGAGTTTTTCTACATCTTCAACTCTCGATGTTGTCTTTGGGTTTTTCGAGTTTATGGAACAAACATCCTTATAAGGAAGTATCGATTGTTCGTACGTACCTATCTTTTTAGCAATGCCGATTATCTCAAGTTTGTCCAATCCTATCAACGGTCTTAGTATCGCCTTCCCTA
>JAJZIU010000034.1 GCA_021810455.1 Microcaldota archaeon | reverse complement strand
TTCCTGACTGAACATCTCCTCCATTGCAGTTGTCCACAACTGAAGAAAATGCGTATCTTTCACTTGCTGTGTCTTGCACTATTGATTGGAAAGAGTATGACGCTATTGAATTAGGTGCGAATGCGACCTTTATTGGAAGATTGGAGAACGACACTCCACCAACAGTAACCACAGGGTAACCCGTGTTTGGCTGATTCATGCTGAACGTTGCATACACTGGTTTCAGGAATGTAACATTGGTGGTATTGGTATGGCCCCCGAACGTTGCATTTATCAATCCGCTGCACTGCGATGCGCTTGAAATGTATGTAGTTGCATTGCCATTACTGTCAGTTGTCGCATACTCCTGTGAAATGGTACCACAGCTGCCAACATTAGTAAAATTGACAGTTGCTCCGGGCAATGGATACCCTAAAAGTTTTACCTTTGCAGTTATTTTATACAAACTACCATCAGCAAGGAAAGGTCCTTGGGAAATTATTGTTACATTTAATCCTGTCTGGCTGAGTATCGGTACTACGTGTGCATTGAAGTTTCCTTGATATGTTTGCGCCTGTGGATTTGAACATCCTCCTACTGCCAAATTTGTACATACATTTCCACTAAGCAGTATCTTTCCTCCTACCAATGAACCGTAATGCAATGGCTTGGTAAAAGTAACATTGCAGATTATTGCGCCTCCAGGCAGTACATAGTTGGGAGCGCACGTACCGCTTCCTACGCCAACTCCACTAACGTTAATGGAGACTGACGGGTTTTGTATCGGATACAATTGTGCATTTGTCAAGAATAATACCGTTTTAGATAACAGTTCATTTGCTCCAAATACTATGTCCTGACAGTTCAATTGACCGCTTGTTGTACATTGTGTAGGAACTACATTTGGCGGCGCAAGAACGAAGAAGTAAAGAAAGGATATGATTATAGCTATTACTAATATTGCCCAACCGTAAGTTACTAAGAACTCAACAGCTGACTGTGCACCCTTCTTTTTCACCCAAGCACCATTATTGTTATTATTTACAGATGACGGTATGGTATTTATGCGTTGTGTTTTTTCTGCCTGTTTCTATTAGTCATTTAAAACTGAGTTATGCTAAATATAAAATATTTTCATTCGAAAAGCAGAAACTATAAATAAATTCTAACTTTATTCAGATGCAGAGTAAATGATCAACAAAGTGTTCGTATTCTTCAAAGAAATATTATACGAATCGCAAACCGCAACGGAGTTATAATGGCTACACACAGCAGTAAAGGTTGTGTTTCTCAATAGTGCCATTGTGTCCCTACTGTTTTTAGCTTTTTTTCTTTTAAACTAGTTTATGGATAAGGAAAGCACCGGGATAATTGGAGACGTACGCTCTGTCATCCATGATTATGTTATAACCACTGGGCCTTCCTACGGAAACAATTTCTTCTTTAGTATAGGTATCTACCTGCTGATGCTTTTCGGCATACTGACACTTACTGGAATGATAATGGTTATCTTCGGGCCTTTTTGGTGGGATGTAACTCCCATAGGCACTCTGGTGCGTAGTATTCATCTGTGGGCAGCAGAAGCATTTGTTACACTTGTGTTTCTGCATCTCTTTGTCAACTTCTGCACATCGGCTTACAAGAACCGTAAAATTCTGTGGCTCATCGGCAGCGTTATGCTTATGCTGGTGCTCCTAGAGTTTGCATTCGGGGTAGGCATGGGTGGCAGTCTTATCGCTCAGGCAAACCAACAGGCAGGTTCTGATCTTTGGAATGGCATGGGCCTTGGTTTCTGGATCAATCCGATGAATTCCGGCGCTGTCCTCGGTTGGCACATAGCCATAATACCCATGATTCTCATGGTTTTGATGTTCCTGCACTACTCTGTTGTTCGCAGTAAAGGACTCAACACACCTTACAGAAAGGATATACCATACAGCATAGTTCCCATAAATCACAAGACAATGTACAAGCGAATGGCTTACATAGCTATCATAGTAGTTTTATTCGGGGTGCTTTTCACCGCTCCTTACATTCCTCCATTAACAATAAGCCAGGCAGCCGTTCAGAACCCATCAGCCATCGCGAGCACCTTCCTAAACGAAACCAACATGTCTTCTGCAACAGCAACCTATCTTGATACGATTAATCCATACACTTTTAATACAATGACGGTTTATGTTACCAAGCCATATTCCGTTTATCTGAATCTTACGCACTCACGCAATCTTGAATCTGAGTTTCTTTCGTCAGACGCATCACAGAGACACGCCGACATGGCAACAGCGTTCGCTTACTTTGCTTCCAATGGTTCCATATCTAATGGTATGAATTCAAGCAACCCTGCAATAGCGCTAGCTTCCACGCTTACACATATGGCACAGACCGGGGCTTACCAGCCAGTTCTCCAGAGCGAGGTTGACAGCGGTTTGAACAATACTTACGTAATAAGATTCCTTTATGACAGCGGAACTCTTTGGCAGATGGCCGACAAGTACGGCCTTTCAGTCCCTCAGTGGGGCATGCTGAAGGTCGGCGCGCCTCCATGGTCTATACAGTACTGGCTGTTGCCCTTCAATCTTCTCGAGATACAGACAAGCAGCATACCTTGGTGGAATGATTTTGAGAACGGTGCCATCTCAATGGTCATGTTCCTGATACTTCTGTTACTGCCCTACATACCAGGGCTTAGGGACATACCTGATAAACTCAAACTGTACAAACTATTCTGGAACAAGTACACCATACCCGAGATGCGCAAGCCTAAGCAGTAGTTTGACATGCTCTCATTCGCTAACATTCTTGTCTATCTACAATTTGTTTTAATACATTATCAAATATGATAATATAAAGGATTAAAAGTAAAGCTTTAAAGAATTTATGTTTTAATACATTATCAAATATGATAATCATCTTAAACAAAGTATTACTATGAAATCAAATGAATTTTTAATGGAGTTGAAGCGATTAAACATCGTTACGTTCACTGTGTCTGAAGCTTCGGCTCTGCTCAAAAAGAATCAGGCATACACTTCGTTGTATCTACATCGGCTCTCGAAATCCGGAAGCATTTACTGCATCCTCAGAGGGGTGTATGCTGTTTCCGGATCGGATATATGGGCTATAGCATCAAGTCTTTACAATCCTTCATATGTCACTGCCATTGGTGCGTTATATCTGCACGGATTAGCCGATCAAATGCCTTCCAGAATCACGGTATTCAATTCCCGCAAAAGCCACATCTTCAATATTAAAACGCCTGACGGAATGTATGAAATAAGGTTTGTAAAAACAAGTGCGTCAAGAATTTACGGCTATGTTTCTGAACAAGGAATCGTAGTGGCAGAGCCCGAAAAGGCAATAATCGACATGTTGTACATGCCCGATCTGGCGCCGGTACATTATGTCACAGATGCGCTGTCTAATCTTCTTGGTAAAAACGGGCAAGAGCACGTAAACAAACTTGTTGAGTATGCCTTACTGATGGGCTCTGAAAGATTGCTAAAGCGCCTAGGTTATGTCTTAGATACCGTGGGCTACGACATACATGACAGGATTAGGGACAAAATCAATAAGAGATACGAACCTTTTCATAAACAGGCTGGCAGGCGCATCAGAAGTGGTTCATAACAGTTGGTTAAAATGCTTAGCAGAAAAAAACTCGAAGCATCTATGGTTGTTACAGGATTGCACAACATACAGCAAGCTGAGAGCGATTATCTTCAACATCTGATATTATCAAGATTACTATCTTCTGGAAATCAGGAAAAACTAATATTCAAAGGAGGCACTGCCCTCCAAAAACTTGGAATCACTGACAGGTTCAGCATAGATCTTGACTTTACTGCATCTTCGGATATGTCCGATTTGGAGATAAGTAAACTCGTTTCATTCATAAAATCGGAACTTAATGATTATGGGATCAAAAGCAGCATAAAAACAGAATTTAATTACAATTCAATAAGCATAAAAGTGACCGAAATCGAAGGGCCGATATATTCTGATACTAGCAAAAAGAAATCAATGGCTACTGTCAGAATAGATGTTAGCAGAAGAGAAATTCCCGTGCTGGGATACACAATTTCGAGCATTATCCCAAAATATGATGATATAATGAGATACAATATCAAGGTAATGTCTGTCAAAGAGATGCTTGCAGAAAAGATCAGAGCAATCGTGACAAGAGGACAACCTAGGGATCTTTACGATTTTTGGATACTGCTGAATAAGGGCTATGATATTGACTATTCTCTTCTAAGACGCAAACTTGCAATCGTAAATGCTGATATAACTGCAGACAAGCTGTTAGAGGCAATAAAAAGAATCGAACCTGCCTGGCAGATTGAGATGAAGGAACTTTTGCTTACTCGCAGTTCCGTTCCCGATTTCTCTGTAATTATAGACGCTATTGGAAAACTCCTCGAATCCAAGGTTTTCATTTCCATAGAATTTGAACACAAACCCTATTCGCAAACAAGTGCCGGATGCGACATATACAGACCAAGGAAAATCTACTGCTTATCCATGAACAAAAATTTTACTTCCAATCTTTCTACAATCACTCTTGGTTTTAATGCAAAGTTCTCAATATTTTCCGACATATCACGCGACGATATTAATGTCCATATATTCCAAAACGGCACCGAGATCTGGGGCAACCCTGTGTCACTTTTGCATAATACTGATGGAAAACATTACACGGTTTTTTCCTTTAAGAAAACCGATATAATCTCCTTTTCGATGACCTGTAAAACAACCAAAGGCACTCTTCCCCCATTTGTCTTATCTGCGATATTGGAACGTTGATTAATAGGTACATCATTCCAGAATATGCGGATAAAGCATGCTCCTTCACTTATCTGATATTCTGCCTTTCACCGACCTTCTCTTCCTGCTGTACAAGACGTCCAGGAACTTCTTCTGACCCTTGCTCCATATCTTGTTGTCAGTTCTTTTTACATAATTTGCATAGGCGTCTATGTATTCAAGATTATTCTTAAGGTTGAGCGTTTTGGCATCCTTCAAGCCTTTAAGAATACTATTTTTTTTCATTTTATCTTCCAAGCACTCTATTCACTATTTCTTTCTTTACGTGAAGTTCTGATATGAAACCGTTCAATTTTCCTACATCGATATACCTTTTAAAAATATTATAAATGTATCGTGCATCTTCGTAATCCTTATCGCTGCCTAACCACAACTTGAATGCAATCTGCAGTTCTATTGGCGATATGTACATCGAGTATTTAGTGTCAAATCTAATCTTGATCTTATTTTCCATTGTCATTCTGTCAAGAGGTTTCTTAACAAATTTTAATTCAAAGTTGGGAGCCCACGTCCCTTTTTCCGCATATCTCAAAGAGGAACCATCCGAAAGGAGTTCATATGCATCTTTGGCGTCTTCTATGTTATTCACAGGATAAAAATTACCCTTCAGTAATCTTTCATGCAGTTCTTCCACCTGCTTTGCATTCAATCTGTTTAACAGTATATCAATATCTTCTGTACCTCTTATCCTGCCAAAAAAAATTGCTATATAGCCGCTCACTATTGCATAGTCAACATTTCCCATAGTTTTGACAAATTTAATAACCAACTTGTCTAATTCGGTGAGCTCCTTCTGCTTAAGAGTAATGCTGTTTTTGGAGAATCCGATTTCCATAATCGATTATGAAAATTATAAGATATTAAATACTAACTTTGCACGTGCTTCCATGAATTATTGCCAATCTTATCGCTTTATGTCCCATCTTACCGTGTCATATTCGCTATTCGTATCAACACTTCTTATCGGCAATGTCCCGAGCAAAACCTTCTCTACAATACCATAACTGACCCTTACCTTCTCCGGAGCCATCACATCCCTATAAAGGAGCACCTGCCTTTTGTAAGCAGTATCATAATCATCAAAAACTCCAAGCGCGATGAAATCATGGCTTCCTATCAACTGGGCACACAGGAGGTATCTGCTGACAAGAGAAAACTCGTCATCGCTCTTGTAAGCTTTCCTTATTGTAGCCGCATTGCTCTCAAATTTTTTAGACATGGTGTATTTGCCCGCATGTAGCATCAATGCCATATCCTTATGCATGTCCATTGAGATGGTGAATCTCTTAATGTAATTCATTCTCATCAGGCTATTGAACATGTATGCTACTGTGTTGAAATGTATCCCAAGTTCTTTTGACAGCGATTGGAATGTACTCCTTGAATTCTTATTCAAGAGCAAAATGAGCTTTCTGTATTTTTCCTTCACAGTTGCTCTTTCCAACAACTCATTCCTCAATGGGAAGAAACCTAACTGCGTGTGCGCTATTTCAGAAGGCTGCCACAATGTATCATAATCTGCAAGTGCGATCTGCATTCCCTTGTCCCATTTGACGTACTCCCAACTTGAAGGTGCGTTTGCATATATCATCATATCGAAAGTGCCGCGTATCCTAACTGCCAATTGCGGCACGTATGACTCATTAAGCAGTCTCGCTATTTCATCATAATCTGGTTTTGAATTGAACTTAACCATAATCACATGCCTGTTCGAAAATCCTATCGCTTTTTCATTGAACTCCGGCGTGTATCTTACTCCGAATTCATTTTCAATAACCTTTAAACGCTGTGACACCAAATCTCTCGAAATGCCCATCAAGTTAGAAATGCGCGTTATGCTGGCCCTGCCGTCTTCCGAAAGAATGCGCAGTAGTTTTCTCGATACGAGATTATACTTTTCGTTGAACTCGCTTCTGAATTC
>JAJZIU010000033.1 GCA_021810455.1 Microcaldota archaeon | reverse complement strand
CACCATCTTCACAACAAGCCTTAGCATAAGCAGCTACGTCTTGTCGTAGCGGCATAGAGGCTAAGAAAAGGATAGTGTAAGCTCGCATGCCGATCGGTCCCTTCGGGACCTTTAGGGCGTGCTCGCCGCCTAGCTTGTTTGCCCTACCATCTAGTGTATGTAATCTTCTACATCGCCATCCTTTTTTGCAGGTGACGCTCTAGGAGTTATACGTGCAATCTCGTTTTCTATAAGCTTTTGATCAATTAGTTCCTTGCCTAAGTTAGCCGCAGCCCTTGCAGAGGATTCAACTACATCTTCAATTATGTCAGCACAAGTAAAGCCTTCCGTAATTTCCGCCAGATGATCAAAATCAATATGCTTGTCGTAAGGTCTGTTTGACAACCCTATCTTAAACAGCGCCCTGCGCGCCTCTAGGTCAGGAGGCGAAACGTAGATCTTTTTATCGAATCTGCCAGGTCTCAATGCAGCAGGATCAATCCTATCAATGTAGTTTGTAGCTCCCACAACAAGAACCCTATTGTCTGCAGCATCATTGAGCTGCATGAGAAATTCATCTATTTCCTCCTCTTTGTAAGAAGATGCGTAGCTCAAATTAGCCCTGTTGGGTATAAGTCCACTGATTTCATCAAAAAACAGTATCGCCGGAGCATTCTGCTTAGCCATCTCAAATAATTTTCCTATATTGTTTACTGATTCGTGTATGTATGGCGTTGCAAGGTCAGAATGCTTTACCTCAAAAAAATTATACTGCAGCTCTTCTGCAAGTTTTCTGATTATAAATGTCTTCCCGCAACCAGGCGGGCCGAAAAGAATTATGCCATTCGGAATCGACACCTTGAATTTCTTAAACCTTTCAGGATCTCTGAGAGGGTTTATCACATCAGCAATAAGCTGGTTCTTGAGGGCGTCCATGCCTGCAATGCATTCGAATCCCCTTGCATTGACCAAATCCTCCCTGATGTTTGATATTCGTTCATCAATTCGTTTTTTGGCTATTATTCCAATGTAGCTTTCCTGCTCGTTTTTTATTCTCACAACGTTATATTTTTCCTTCCTGTCTACTGTTTCATTGGGGTTTAGGTTCAGGAATAAGTAAAGGTACGCACCATCTGAAAGCTCATATATCTCCGTGAAGAACATTCGATCAATCCTGTTTTTGACCGTAAGGTCGCTACGAACTTCAAATCCGTTAAAAAGAATCGGTTTTGTCACCATTTCATTCATCTTCCATATTGTCTATATATTCTTAAAAAGGTCGAATATCCCTTCTTAGTCTGCTATCACATCCTTATGTTTTGTTATTATGTGATTACGCATTGCATCTTCTGAATCGGATTTGAAATTACAAACCTTGCATTTATATCCCATCGTTTTCGATCTGGGATCCTGGGTAGGAGGGCTTGATACAGAGTGGGTTTGATTAGAAACGGAAAAATTACTTGTTGCGTTGGTAGGCGTGCTGCTACTTGTCTGCTTCGCCTTAATAAGTCCATTTGCATAAGCCCTGTTTACACAGCCTTGCAACAATTTAGGCAGTACAACTGCATTCATTGTGGACATCGACATGGTTTCAAATTGCCTTCCTCTACCATTCTCATCCTTAAATACAGTAACATTGCCCCGATAGAATGTCGGAATAAAAATTCTATCATCCCACGATACATAATCTAAACCACCAAATAATTTTTGTCTGGAATACCCTTGCTTATCAAATGAAAGTCCTCCAATAATTATGGTTTGCCCTTTATCAAAAATAGCGTCAACATATCTTTTGACTATCATTGGTATAATGGCTTGTTCTGATAGCCCAATTAATTTAGCCCAGTTGCCGATGTTAGAACCAGACTCCGAAAAGGAAAACATTATAGTATCGCTATCTGAAGAAATCACAAAATTATAGGTTATTGAATAATTGGATTTGGTCCCACTATATGAAATTCCAGTAATATCTTTGTAGTATATTTTTTTACCGTCATACTCAGCAAATCTAGGTTTAAATTCTGCAAATTTCTTTGAAAACCATCTTGATAGGTCTATGGAAACCAGGTTTTTTCTATCCAATTCCATGGTTTCTATTATTTTTTTCTCTTCGTCCTCTAATCTGCTTTTATAGCTTTTTGTTCCTGATACTCTCAAGGCAACCCTGATTAATCTATCAGCATCTTCATAAAGAGCAGCATAGTTATGCAAATCCACGGATCTTGCACGTATAACCTCTGCGACGCGGTCCCTTACCACCAACGATTCTGGTTTGTCATATAAGCCATTTTTACGCAATTTTGCAAAATCCTTCTCAATTTCATCTATAATTGCATCTATCTTAACTATCGTCTTATACCATTTTCTTTTATCTTCGTCAACACCCAATTTCTTTAAATTTTCGTCTACTTTTACAGTCCATTCTTTGCTTATCTTCTTATCACACTTATCACATATTGTAGAACCATCGTCATACATCCAAAATCCCGTATCTGGACCAATATGTCCACAGTTAGCGCAGGTATCCGTTTTGACTTCTTCTGAATTGTCTTCGCCTTCCTCTGTGAGTTTAATCTTTTTAAGAATCTCTAGATTATCTGATATGTGATCATATATTGGCTGTAGTAAATTTTTCTCTGTTCCTTCACCAAGAACATTAAATATCTCTTGAAAATCCTTAATGTATCTAGTATTTTTGTGGATATTACCCAAATCCGTGTAAATATCTGAAAGTTCCTTTGCAACAACCTTTCTAAAAGATGATATATTGTTCTCACTAACAGTCTGCTCGTTTTGTATAATATATCCTTTTGTAAAAACGGTCCAGAATTTTTCTGAATTAATAATTTCTTTCCATATCGAGAGTGATTCCTTAAGATACGCTGGATCATCTTCATTAATCAACATTAAACAGTATAAGATTGCAAGATTCTTTTTGTAGATAGGAGAGGCAATGCTGTCCTTGTTTGAAAGAGATTTCCATAGCAGAACTGCCTTGGATAACTCTTTTTTGCTTATGTAATTTAAGGCTTTTTCATCATTGGCGTTAGACACCTGAAACCAGAAAAAATAGTCTTTTACATTGTCCTTTGGGGATTGCAGCGTTTTCAATGCATCTTTGACTGTTGATTCGTTACGTAATTTTTCCGGTAAATCCACATCCAAATCATAATTTGGATAGTCTGAAATTTTCAAACGATTGATAATTTCCTTGCATCTTCGAAGTATCTCTTTTTGGCTTGCAGTTGTATCAAGACCAATTATACGATATGCGTTATTTTGAATTGGATTTGACATGCTATCAGCTTGTGATTCCTGATAAATCAGGTTCCTTATGCTGTCCAACAGGACGCATGGTATTCAACTGAGTGATACAGCGCTTAAGTTCTTCATAATCCTTCGAACTGATAGCCTGAGCACCCCTATTTATGTAATATTGCGCTTCCTTCTCATCGGTAAAGTGATCTTCCCGAACCATTTGATTGAAATATAATATCCATGTATTTGAATTTGAGTATGCTACCTTCAAGGACAGATTCTGAAGCTGCTCATTAGCTCTGCTCAGCAGTTCCTTATTATTATCCTTTATTGCCAAATCGCCATCTGTTTTGACGACATTTAATTGTTTATTGAAGTCATCCTTCTGTTTTGGATCCGCATACTCATTAATCAGTTTTTGTATCTCTGTGGTTTTAGCATTATATTCTTTTACCATTTGTGGCATTTTTTCCTCTTCCTCGACCTCGTCCAGGAGGATCATAAGATTTTTTAACTGCGTGTTTGCCTTGCGTTTCTCATCTTCATCTTTTTCGGAATTATTTACGCTTTCAGAAATAGATTGTATCGATTCCGAAATCTTTTTACGTTCGTTATCAGAGCAATATTCAAATACATTTCCTGCTCTTGCCTTTTGGACTTCTAATTTTGTATTAATATCTTCAACTTCTATTTTTTCATCGTATACCGTTAATCTGACACCTCTATCGAAATGTGCATCAATTAGCGGTATATATGCCGACACATTAAGTTCCCGCGATTCGTTTATTTCTACGGTTAGTTGCACAGGAGTTCTTTCAGGAAGGTCATGTGGTAATTTTTTACCAGGAATTCCAATTTCGCAAAGGAAGGTATTACGGTCTTCTTTGTCTGATTCTCCTTCTACAACCCTAATATTCAATGAATTTTCCTCTCCTTTCTTCAGTTTCCTTGCAGTTTTATATTCGTCTATGGTTTTTTTAAGAGGAAGCGTGTCTCCCTTATCAAAGATAGGATCGCACGCATTTTTCGCCTGTCTTGCCACTACAACCTTGATTGAATGTGGAAGTGGTACTCCTGAAACAGAAATACCATGCGTTATTGTCAGAGAATCTGGCATGATTTTGACAGGATTGCTTTTACTGTCAAATACATAAATCCAATATAAATTCTGTTTGTTTTTCTGAACTTTCACAGTACAATAAAATTTTCCCTTATTCAGTTTGATTTTAGAGCCGGACCACATTCCACTATCTGATTGTATTTTAACGTAGTATTCTCCATCTTCAAGTCCTTCAATGATCCCAGTCACGGATTCTTCTGTATCTGAGGTTAACGAGGTATAGTTTAAGCTAGCTTTGTAGACTCCTTTTGCAAGTTTAGTATCTTTCTGCATAATTTCTTCTGGAGTTTTTTGGCTCATGCCAAATATACATGCTCCATTTGCAACTACTGTTAGTGGATCTACAGAAGAGTCTATGCTTATGTCAAATGCCTTCTTCAGTTTTTCCTTTATGTAAGGAATTTGTGTAGTTCCTCCAACAAGTATAATCTTTTTAATTGCCGATTCCTTTAATCCTGTCTCTTTTATTGTTTCTTTTGCCAGTTCTATGGTCCTATCTATTTTTGGCTCAATTAGTTTGTTGAATTCATCTTTGGAGAATGGAATTGACAGTATCACTTCCTTCCCGGCTTCGTCTTTGCCGATCTCATCAACTTCTATTGTAGTTTTGGCGTACTCCGAGAGCTCCATTTTTGCGTTTTCAGCCAGGTACTTTAAATGGGCAAAGGCATGTTTGTACTTTTCGTTATTTCTGTCAAACGAAGTGAACTTGTATTTTTCCAATATTCTGGGTTCTATTATGCGCTTTACGATATCCCAATCAATATCCTTGCCTCCCAAATAACCATCCCCACCGTGTCCCAGTACTGACAGTACTCCATCTTTACAAGCCACCAGTGCCAAATCGAACGTACCTCCGCCGAAATCATAAATCAACCAATTCTCATTTTTCGCATTCAGGAATCCATACGATATTGCCGCTGCTATTGGCTCCTGCAGTAATACGACATATCTAAATCCTGCAAGGTTTCCGGCTCTTTTTGTCGCCTCTGATTGCAATACTGATAACGCTGCAGGTACTGTAATTACAGCAGAAACAGTGTCAAAATCTGAATATTTGCTCAACAATTTTTCTTTTAGACTTTTAAGAATCTCAGCAGATATCTCTTCCGGAGTCATATCTACCTTTCCTCTTGGAAAGAACTTGGTTTCAGAGGTGCCCATTATACGCTTAACTTCAGCTTTGAAGTTTTCATCATCTCCCTTCTCATTTAGTTTATACAGATGATCATACGCCTTTTGTCCTACAACCTTGTTACCTGCCTTGTCGAAGCCAAAAACAGACGGAGTATATTCCGGCTCTCCTGGCCTCTTAATTATCACTATCTTTCCATCTAAATTAATTGCAATTTTGGAGTTGGCCGTTCCTAAATCAATGCCTATCGCTATGTTTTTGCTGCTCATTATAAGTCACTCTATATCCTTATTGCTTACAATTATCACTTTTCCGATGTGGATAACCTGTCCTTTGTATAAAATAGTTGGCTCTTTTGTCTCCTTTATTGTCGGTTCCTTAGCGTTTGGATCATTCTCTACAGCCAAAATCTCAAGATTTTGTCCTTCGTCATATTTCTGGTTCGTATGATCCAATATTTCAATATCATTTCGGTCCAAATACCTTTTCATTTTTTGCATGGAGTTATTGAGCATTTCCTTTTGATCTTCAGGCAAATTTGACATCGCCTTATTTAGCCTGCGTTCCATTCTCCACAATTCAATGGCGAACTCCACCAGGTCATTCGCCTGGGTTGAAATCTCAAGAAATTTAGGTGTTATTGAGAATTGTATATCTTTACGGAGACTCTGTATCTGCGATTGGATATTGTCCATCTTTTCCATGATTAGGTTACGGACATTCCCTTCATCTTTGCTCTCGGGCTTGCTTTCTTTACCACTCGTCTCTACCGGATATCCTTCCATATCCCTATATTTATAAAATATATTTATAAACTGAAGAGATAATGCATAATTCAGTGCTATGGCTCGACGCTGACCGACTTCGCCTCTGGCGCATCCGGTAGCGCCTCGCATGCATCTCATTTCAATACAATACATGAAATATGCGTCGATTCCTGAATCACCTTTGCTGTTTCATCGCTTTTTGCAACAAATGAGAGGGCTACGCCGACTTGGGAGAGGCTTTGGGCTTGCTGAAGCTTACGCTTATAAGCTAAGAGTATGCTAGAAACAGCGTTCCGTGTATTCGAACCCAAATGCTTTAAATAGGTGGCTTTGCGTGTATTAGAATCAGGTAATTTGATGGATCCTGCATGGAGGCACAGGGAATCGAACCCAGGCTTGCGCCGTGTAAAGGCGCCGTCCTACCATTAGACTATGCCTCCCTATTCATCATTTCAAATGCCTTTCGCAGAAATCTATTATTTTT
>JAJZIU010000032.1 GCA_021810455.1 Microcaldota archaeon | reverse complement strand
GGTTTATGGGAATGAAAAAGGTGTCAATCCACATCTATTCGTGCCTGATTGCATACCTCATGACTTATCCGAAGTGATAACCATGGGGATTGACGATGGTGGTTGTATGTAAATGTCAAGTTCCTATTTATTATAAGAATTTGCCAACGCTTAAATACTTAATCTTACATTTGATAAACGGTGTATTTTAATGAATAGGAATATGTTTGCATACATATTGATTATTATTGGACTTTTGCAGATCCCATTCGTTTATGCTTCTGCGACAAACAATACGCTTCCATTTAACACAACGCCAACCGCCATACTGAATCAGAGTACGTATACGCAGACAACAACAGTGCCGATTGCTTACAGAGCCATAGTTGGAATAATATTGGTAGTGATAGTAGTTCTTGCAGTATGGAAGTTCCTAAAGCTTTTCATAGGAGGCATAATAGCGTTAGTTATACTGTTGATAATAGCATCAACCGCGTATTATTTCTTTTACACAGGAACACTATCCTTACAAAACTCTTTTGCATTCCTTAGTTACGTGTGGCAATTCTTCCTCGGAAAAATATCATTCATTGGGACTGCAACTAATGTACTCAATTCAACGAACATAAATGTACCAGTGAAATGAAGTCAATATTTATATTCGTACACAGAGAATGAGTAAGCAGTGGTGTGCGGGTGGCTAACGGTCATATGACTGAGGAAGCTCTCCCCACGCAGAGTGTGTGTGGTCAAAAGGCCTTATTCGGAACAGAAACGATACCGCTTCGGCATTTTTGCTATGACACTACGAGCTTGCTGGTGCGGATGAAACGTATCGATGTGCACACGATGAGCGTGCAAGGCTGAAAAGCCGCTTAGTCCAATGCCACTAGAACAGAAGGGAGGCTACGGCACACCACTGTTATTTGGCTTGAGATGAAGTGTGACTTCCTGCCTGTTGCTAGGAAGAACCTTAGCAGCGATTAATTCAAAATCAGGCATGCGTTCGACTGCTTCTTTTATGAAGTTATCAACATTCCTAGATACACATTTTACTGTCATTATGGCGTCACCATCTTTATTGAGAATGTTGGCATATCTGTTTAACAACTTTGCAGATTCATGAGGATGCATGTTTGTATCGTTTGTTATCAGATTGATGTGAATCGGAAAGTTGAGATATCCGTTTGTCTTTACATGTATTATGTCATACTTGTAAATCAGATCGCCAATCCCATTTATATCATCTTTTCCTATGACCTTTACACTCAATCCAGATTCTGATAGACGCTTCGAATCCATTTCAGCCCAGTCGATAGAAACAACCCTATAACCACGTTTAGCAAGCAAACGGCTCCAACCGCCAGGAGCGGCGCCTATGTCCATTGCTATTCCACCCGTTTTTATATTGAACTGATCGATTGCTTGTCTAAGCTTTAGTTCGGATCTGCTTACTTTGTGATTAAGGCGATCGTGCCGTAAAGGATCAACTTTTAGCTTTTCGCGGTAGTTGGTATAACCCACATAGCAGTTCATGTTTACAAGTATGATATAGAGCAGCAAAGTCGGATCCCTCATAGTAACCAGATAACCGTCGTCTTCTAACTTGAGCCCTACATAGACTTCTATGTCCTTGGCGGAATATTCTGTCTTAGAGTTTATATCGCAACATTCGATGATTAATGCTTTATCCTTTGACACTCCAGAATGCGTTACGCATTCGTACAGAGAATCAAGATACCTATTTGTGTAAATCTTACCATTATTGTAAACGCGGAAAGCGCTTTGTATGAAAGTTGGAGGTTTTTGTAAAACAAGTTCGGAGATGTCCTTATCACTATCTATAATTAGCGTATTCCTATATGAATCTATAACAGAAAAACTGCACATTGATTTTAACTCGGATACACTGCTCTTCTCAAAACTGTTTGCAAAAGTAACTACAAATAACATGATTATATTACACAAAATGAGTATATATTAACAACGGCACAGAATAAAAAAGGATAAGAAAAGAGGCTAAAATAAAAACCTCAATAGAATCTTTCCATGCTTTCGATACGCATAGATGTTGCATGCTCCTCGGCCCTTCTTTCACCAAACTTCGCCTTTACCCCAGTTGTTATGCACATCACTCTGAGTTGATCGTTTAGTTCCGGTATCATTCTGGCGCCAAAGATAACGTTAGCATCGGGAGCGAGATCCTGTGTTACACCATCTCCTATTTTTGTTGCTTCGCTTATCGTAAGGTTGCTTCCACCTATGACATGCACGAGTGCGCCTTTAGCACCTTCATAATCAACAGTAAGCAATGGGTGTGTTCTTGTTGAACGTATTACCTGTTCGACTCTGTCAGAACCGCTGCCGGTGCCTATGCTTATTACCGCAGTACCTGTGTTTTTCACCACGTTCCTAAGATCTGCAAAATCAAGATTGATAAGGCTAGGTAGTGTTACAGTATCTGCTATGCCCTTAACTGCATTTCCCGTTATATTATCTACAAGTTCGAATGCACGCTCTATTGGAAGATTAGGTACATAGGATAGCAATCTATCGTTCTCTATGACTATTACTGAATCAGCATAGTTGCTAAGTTGTTGTATACCCCACTCAGCTTTGTTTTTCCTGCTCTTCTCAAGAGCGAACGGATAAGTTACTGTGGATATTACAGTTGCACCCATCTCTTTTGCAACCTTTGCAACAACAGGAGCGGCACCAGTTCCAGTACCTCCACCCATACCTGCGCATAGGAATACGAGATCATATCCCTGAAGCATGCTCTCTATTTCAGGCCTGCTCACATCGGCGCATTTTGCTGCGACTTCAGGAAAACCACCAGCACCAAGACCCTGGGTTATTTCCTTCCCTAGAAGCAGCTTCTTCTGCGCTTTTATCATTGACAAATGTGCGATGTCCGTATTAAACGCTATCGTATCGGCGCTCTTTATACCATTGTTGAATAGGCGATTTACAAGGTTGCTACCTTGCCCCCCTACTCCTACAACGGCAATCCTTGGTGTGAATGCATCGTAGTCAAAGTCAGCCATGTTAGATCAACTCTAGATCGGCGTATGTGGATGAAGCACGTTTTTTCTCTTCGAATTTTCCGAGTATGCTGGATCCACTGACACCAGTTACAATAGCAACTATTTCCAACTGCCCCTCATATCCAGGAATTATCCTTGCACCCCACTTTACGTTTGCTTTAGGGTCCATGCGTTCTGTTATCAGTTCTCCGGCTTTTATTGCATCCCCAAGAGACAGGTCAGAAGCGCCAGATATGTGTATGAGTGCTCCTTTTGCGTTCTCGAAGTCGACATCGAGCAGTTTGTTCTTTACGACAGATTCTGCAGCAGAAGTTACCTTATCATTTCCTTTTCCAGTTCCTACTGAAATGAATCCTACATCGCCACTGCCCATTATCGACCTTACGTCAGCAAAATCTATGTTTATCAGGCTTGGCTGGGTTATTGTCCATACCAGACCGCCTATTGCCTTTGCAAGAACGTCATCTGCAACTGCGAATGCTTCGTTCATTGGCAGATTAGGCACAAGCTTTACGAGCCTGTTGTTGTCAAGTATTATCACGCTGTCGCTGTATTTTCTAAGTTTTTGAATTCCCTCTTCTGCTTTTACCTTTCTGACTCTTTCCAGATCGAAAGGATATGTTACCATCGAAACAACTATTGCACCCTGTTCCTTTGCGATTTGCGCAACAACAGGTATTGCTCCGGTTCCAGAACCGCCTCCCATACCTGCGCATAGGAAAACGAGCTGTGCACCTGAAAGAACCTCTTCTAGAGCCTGTCTGTCAACCTCTGCAGCCTTTGCTCCTACCTCAGGATCTCCACCAGCTCCTAGTCCTCGCGTTATGCTTTTTCCGATAAGTATTTTCTTGATTCTGTCATCCAATATCTTGAAGTGCTGGACATCAGTGTTAACAGCTACAAGTTCTGTACCTTTTACACCAACTTTTATTAGCCTGTTTACAGTGTTGTTTCCGCCGCCTCCTACCCCAACTGTAACAATTTTTATCTGAGGGTTTGAGCCCACAGCAACATCATTCGAGGATTTCCCCAAAAGTTCGTACGTATAGTCCATATGATCGCCTTCGTAGAGTTGTACTATAAATATATTTAAATACTTTTTGTAAAGTGACAAATAGCGGATAACCTTTTATTAATGTAAAAGATATTTACTTAGATAAAAGCAAGCATTAACGCTTTTTACGAGGTACACGAACCAAATTGCAGATTTTTTAAAATTTGAGTATCTTTTTCTCTATTTTTGAGTAACGCTTTATGGAATCGTTTGTATTCTTTTTTACCTCTGCAATTGTTTTTTCTATGCGTGACATACCTGTTTTCATAGCGGATTCGGCTACGGCAGCAGCAAGATTTGCAGCTATTTTTTTGGAAAGTTTTGGATCCATTATGTCAGGGATTATGAGCTCGGGATTTGCTTTTTGTCCGACAACCTTGGACAAGGCTATCGAAGCGGAGTAAAGCATCTCGTAGTTTATGCCTTTTGCCCTGACTTCAAGCAGTCCTTTGCATATTCCAGGAAAAGCCAGGAGATTGTTGACCTGGTTGGGCGTGTCACTTCTTCCGGTTGCAACGATGTATGCTCCGGCTTTTTTAGCTTCATCATAGCTTATTTCGGGTATCGGATTAGCAAGCGCGAATACTATTGGTTTTTCGTTCATTTTCCTAATCATGTCTTGCGTAAAGGCGCCAGCCTTAGAAACACCGATGAGAACGTCAGCTCCGGAAACAAGATCATCAAGATTTCCTTTTAGTTTTTCATGGTTTGTCGTGCGTGCTATCTCTTGTTTGAACTCGTTTAGACCTCCACGTCCGTCGTATATCGCACCTGCACTATCCACAACATACACGTTTTTGAATCCTGAAAACGTCAGCAATCTGACTATCCCCATTCCTGCAGATCCTGCACCGTTTATTATTATCTTTGCATTTTTATCCTTGCCGGCTAGTTTTATTGCATTAAGCAATGCTGCAAGTGCAACAACACCAGTACCTTGCTGGTCATCGTGAAAAACAGGTATTGATAATGATGCAGACAGTTTTTCAACTACTCTGAAACTTTTAGGAGACTCTATGTCCTCTATATTTATCGCTCCGAATGTGGGAGATATGCTCTTGACGATATTTATTATTTCATCTTCGTTTGTTGCGGATATGCACAAAGGTATAGCATCAACTCCGCCGAATTTTTTGAATAGTATTGCTTTGCCTTCCATTACTGGCAGACCTGCTTCGGGACCTATGTTTCCCAATCCCAGTATGCGGGTTCCATCAGAAACTATTGCTATTGAGTTAGATTTGTTAGTGTACTCAAAAACTTTTTCAGTAGAATTGTGTATCTCTTCGCATACTGTCGCAACTCCAGGAGTGTAGTAAGCCGAAAGATCGTCTCTAGTTACCAGAGGTACTTTAGAAAAAACCTCAAGTTTGCCACCTTTGACCTTGTGTGCTCTTAGAACATTTTCTTTGTCTACCATTAAATTATCTCTTTTTCTTTACAGGCTTCATGAACTTATAAAGAAGTATTGCCATAGCGATAGTGAATATTGTAACAGCAAGTAAAGACAGGTATCTGTAACTGTTAACCACGGAGTAAGACTCGTTTGCTGAGCTCACGGCGAGACCAGAGTAATATATGGAATATGATGGAGAATTCTGCGAAGTGGAACGCGCCATTCCAAGATATTTGTATGACTCGGAAAGATTGGGGTAAAAAAGCAGATACGCGCTTTGATTTATTGATTTGACATATGCAGTGGCATTGACCAACGTGGCGTTGGCTTGCACCGAATTGTAACTCTGCGCAACGATGTACTGGGCAGATGCTCCGAAGAGCATCGTGCTAATCAGCACAATGTAAACGAGTGACTTCTGCATCCCATCACTACGGTTACAGATTCACGTCTATGTTCAGCTCCTGCTTTAGTTCCCTGTACCTGTTTCTTATTGTCACTTCGGTAACTCCCGCAACGTCAGCAACCTCTTTCTGGGTTCTTCTCTCCCCTACGAGTGCGCCTGCTATATAAACTGCAGCGGCTGATACACCGGTAGGACTTCTGCCACTTATCAGACCTTTTTTCATTGCTTGTTTTAGAAGTTGTAGCGAGCGTTCCTGAGCTTCCCCACTTAACTTTAGTGCAGCGACATATCTTGGAACGTAGCTTGAAGGATCGGTCAGAGGTATCTTAAGATTTAGCTCGTGAGCTATAATCCTGTAAGTCCTTCCTATCTCTTTCTTTGAGACATTTGATATCTGAGATATCTCATCCAGTGTCCTGGGCATTCCTGCACTTCTGCATGTTGCGTAGAGTGTTGCGTTTACCACGGTCTCGATGGGCCTTCCCCTTATAAGGTTGTTTTTGACACAGTTCCTGTACAGAAGTGCAGCCTGCTCTCTTATGTTGTCAGGAAGTCCAAGATAGCTTGCAACCCTATTAAGTTCTGGAAGAGCTACGAGGTAGTTCCTCTCACTAGAGCTTGCTATGCTCGCTCTCTTATGCCATTTTCTCATTCTGTAGAATTGGGCTTGTCTCTTTGAAGGAAGCTTCGTACCTCTTATGTCCTTATTGTACATGTCTATTTCAGTAACAAGACCTTTGTTCGGCTTCATGTACTTGATAGGAGCCCCAGTTCTTGCCCTAGCGTTTCTCTGATCCGAATCAAAAGCGCGCCATTCTGGACCAACATCGGTAACATTTTCTTCGACTACAAGACCGCAACTGTTGCATATGTACTCTCCGCGCTCGTTGTCAAAAATTATATCGGTGCTCCCGCAACCTGGGCAACGCTTGACATCTGAAACACTGCCGAGCTTTTTGCCGGAACGGGCAAGTTCGGGTTCATTCGTAAATTCGTGCCTTTCTGTCTCATCGTTTGATTTCTCTTTCAATTCTTTACCTTTTGGTGCCATGTTAATCAACTTTTAAACACATCTCGCTATGTGAAAACTTTTTAAATCTTACTAAAATCAGCACTATAATAGTGTGTAATAAGATATTTAAATCTTTCGATATAGAAATCTTGTTAGGGACTTGACATTTACATACAACCACCATCGTCAATCCCCATGGTTATCACTTCGGATAAGTCATGAGGTATGCAATCAGGCACGAATAGATGTGGATTGACACCTTTTTCATTCCCATAAACCTGTTGT
>JAJZIU010000031.1 GCA_021810455.1 Microcaldota archaeon | reverse complement strand
GTTATAAAATATATCGAGGATCCCGAATTCCTCGAGATGGTAGGTTGAACGCATGGGAGTCATGGGAGAACTTCCTGAGAACACAGACCTTGCCGTAATAGGCGCAGGAGTTGGAGGTTATGTCGCAGCGATCAGAGCATCACAACTCGGGTTAAGTGTTGTGCTGATTGAAAAAAACAAATTAGGTGGCCATTGCCTCAATTATGCCTGCATACCATCAAAAACGATGATACACATATCGGATATGTTCTACGAAATACAGCATTCGCAGAATTTTGGCATAGATGCCAAAGCAACGATAGACCCGAAAAAAATGCATGATTGGAGAATGGGTGTTTCCGAAAAACTGGAGAAGGGAGTTGACTTTCTTTGCAGATCCAACGGCATAGAAGTGATAAAAGGGATTGCATCATTTACTTCTTCAAACACGATAAATTTAACAGATGGCACAACGATAAATTTCAAAAAGGCGATAATAGCTACGGGGTCCGAGCCAAGAAGTGTGAAAGGATTTGAGTTTGGTGGAAACGTTATCGATTACAAACAAGCACTTTCTCTGGATTATCTTCCGAAGAGTATGTGCATAATAGGTGCAGGATACGTAGCCGTAGAAGTTGCAACATTGTTTGCGAAACTCGGAACTAAAGTTCACATAGTGGCAAGATCCGACGTTCTCTCGAAATTTGATAGAGATGCGGTGAATCTTGTAAAAAAGCGCATGCAGGATTTAGGTATTGTAGTGCATTTGGATGCGCAACCGGTATCCCACACTGATAATTCAACAACGCTATCTGATGGAAATATAGTAGAATCCGAATTGATAGTTGTTGCAATAGGATTATCCCCATACACTGAAAATCTTGGACTTGATAATACAAAAGTGAAAAAAAATGAAAAAGGATTTATAATTGTCAACAACACGCTTACAACGGATGATCCGAACATACTTGCAGTAGGAGACGTTATAGGGGAACCTATGCTCGCCCACAAGGCCATAAGACAGGGTGTTGTCGCAGGCGAAGTTGCCGCGGGACAGAGATCATCATTTGACAATATAGTGATACCTGCAGTTATATTCTCAGATCCCGAAATAGCGATAGCAGGTACCATCAATGGTGAAGGCATAAACGTTTCGAAGTTTCCGGCAAGTGCATTGGGAAGGGCGGTTGCATTAGGCAAAACAGAGGGATTTGTTAAGATAGCATACGACAAAGACAACATAGTCAAAGGTGTGGAGATAGTTGCTCCTGATGCTAATGCGCTAATATCCGAAGCCGCACTGGCAATAGAGATGGGATCAGCATTAGAGGATATAGCAGATACGATACACCCGCATCCAACGTTTGGTGAGATGGTGCAGGAAGCCGCAGAAACCGCTTTGGGAAGACCGATACATATAGTCTACAAAGGTAAAACAAATGAAACTAACGATAATAAGCAAAAGGGAGTATCCTGAGCTTAAAAAATTAAGAGCAGCGTTCGATACGGGCAAAAATGGCGACATGTGCGTAGCAGTTGGAGGTGATGGCACATTTATGAGAGCAGCAGCCGAATTTGACGGACCGATACTCCCTATAAGAACAAAGGAAAAAGGAAGCGTCGGTTACTATTCGGATATAGATATTAAAGACATAGATTTGGTAATAAGAAACCTTAAAAACGGGGCTTACGACATAGAAGAGCTTTCTAAAGGCATAGAGATATCATATAAAAATAAGAAGTATGTTGCAGTTAACGAGGCTGTTCTGAATAATGTTCTTCAGGAAGTAAGTTTTAGAATTTACGAAATCTCAGATGGAAGAAAAGGAATGATATATCCTTATGTGATGAGCGGAGACGGAATACTCATAACTAGCGTTGTTGGATCAACAGCATATAACAAATCCGCAGGAGGACCCATAATACTGAGCCCTAATGTATTTTGCATAACATTTCTGAATGTAGATGGCCCGTACAACAATCCGATAGTTGTGGACTCGAAAATGCAGATTGAGATAGAGATTGTTAAGTACAGAGGAAGGTTACATTTTGATGGAAAGGAAATAGGAATTCTAAACAAGAAGGACAAATTCAGAGTGAGATTATCAGATAAAAGCTTTAACATAGTGAAAATAAGAAACATGACGGAAGATTTTGGAAGTAAACTGGAACGAATAATAACGAGGAGAATGGAAAAATAGTTTTGGTTGAACAAGACAAAAACTTAAAAGCGTTTTGATTTTAATATAAATCAATGGTGAAACAATGGCAAGTAAAAATGTAGTAGTAATAGATCCGGATTTGTACATGAAGAGAATGCTGAAATACCAGGAAAGACATTCTGGATGGCACATCTTCAGAGCCGTGTACACTGCACTGTATCTATTCATAGTGGCAGTTGTATTGATAACTGCGAATTACAGCGTGCAGACACTAGTTGGCATATCGCTTCTGGTTCTCGCGTTGATGATAATAGTCTACGGGTTCGTAGCTTCTCTACACCTCAAATTAATGGAGAAATACGGCTAATCAGAATCTGATTGGCAGGAATATCCTGCCTTTCATTTCTTGTTTATTTTATTTCTGGCCAGTTTTTGGTTATTTGTTTTTTATAGTGTGATTTTATGCAAGTGTATGTTGAGAAAACAAAGTGTACTGGATGTTCACATTGCCATGACGTATGTCCTGTGGCGGTGTTTGAAATGAAGAATAGGAAAGGAAACGATGTAAATACAGATCCTGCTCCTGCTGAATCCCAATGGAATGGAACAAGCGACCCAAACGTAGTTTCCAAATGGTCGAACATTAATGATGGGCATAGACATTTCGCAGATGACAATGACGGAAAGACAGGTGGGATATCTGTCGCGGTTAATGGAGAGGCATGCATAATGTGCCAATCGTGCCTGCTAGAATGCGAAGGAGAGTGCATAGTGATAACAGATAATGATAACAACGTTTATCGTTCGATTTACGGAAAATGATAGACCTCTTTTATATATTTTTCTGAAAGAGTAGTAGGTATGCATGATTCTTACATAAGCAAAGAAGTAGAAGATAAACTTAGGAAGTTATGGACAGATGAGGGCATATACAAATTTGATAGTGAATCTAAGAAGCAAGTATACTCCATAGATACCCCACCACCTACAATATCAGGATTAATACACATGGGCCATGTGTTTTCTTATTCTCAGGCAGATTTTGTAGCTCGATACAAAAGAATGAGGGGTTTTAATGTCTTTTATCCATTCGGATTTGATAATAATGGGCTGCCTACCGAACTTCTCGTTGAAAAAAACAATAACATAACTGCTGAAAAAGTAGGACGTGAGAAGTTTATAGAACTCGTTGAGAAAGAGACTAAGAAATATGAGGATATTTACAAGGATGTTTGGACACATGTTGGAATCTCCGTAGACTGGTCGCTTCTTTATTCTACGATAAGCAAGGAGGCGCAGATTACATCACAACGTTCGTTTTTGGAACTTTCAAAATTAAACAGAGTTTATAGGAAGGAAACACCAACAATCTGGTGCCCAAAATGCAAAACTGCAGTTTCACAGATGGAACTTAAGGACAAAATGGTAAAATCCAAATTTGTTGACATCAGATTCAAAGATGATGTAATAATAGCAACAACAAGACCGGAACTGCTTCCAGCGGTAGTAGCTATTTTTGTTAATCCGAATGACGAGAAGAACAGAAAGCATGTAGGAAAATTGGTTAGAGTGCCTATATTCGGGCAGGAAGTAAAGGTATTTGCAGATAGCAGGGTTGATCCGAAGAAGGGAACCGGGATTGTCATGTGCTCCACCTTTGGAGACCTGACAGACATAGAGTGGTACAAGGCATACGATTTGGATTTGAAGATAGAGATGGATGATAAGGGCCGTATGCTTAATGAATACTTTAAAGGAATGTCGGTTAAGGAAGCGAGGGAAAAAATAACCGAGGATCTAAAAGAAAAGGGATACGTGCTTGGAGATAAGAGTATTGAGCATAGCGTAAATTCACACGAAAGATGTGGTACGGAAGTAGAATTCCTAGTCAAAAAACAATGGTTTGTTAAATACTTAGACATGAAGAAGGATCTTATTGACTTGGGAAACAAATTAAAATGGCATCCGGAATACATGCACGTCAGGTATGATAACTGGATCAATGGACTGCAGTGGGACTGGTCTATATCAAGACAGAGATATTACGGGATACCGTTCCCGGTGTGGTACTGTAAAAAGTGCGACGAACCAGTTCTTGCAGAGGAGAGCGAACTACCGGTTAATCCCATGGAAACAATGCCAAAAAAGAAGTGCGCTAAATGTGGATCTGCTGAATTTGCTCCAGAATATGACATAATGGATACATGGATGACATCATCACTTACACCTTTGATAAACACAAGATTTTGGCTTGACAATCCAAGAAAAAATGTTTACCCGATGTCATTAAGACCCCAGGCACACGATATAATATCGTTCTGGTTATTTACAACTGTAGTAAAATGTTATCTGCATACGGGAAAGGTACCATGGAGCGATGTGTTGATATCTGGACATGGACTCGATAAGCACGGAAAACCAATGCACAAGTCTCTTGGAAACGTTGTTGAACCGTTGCCGGTAATAGAAAAATACGGTGCTGATGCGTTGAGACATTGGGCGAGTTTATCCAGACTTGGAGAAGACGCATCTTTTCAGGAGAAGGACGTGATTTCTGGAGCCAAGCTTGTAAACAAATTATGGAATGTTGCAAAGTTTGTAAGCAAAAACAGCTCAGAGAATATTAAGAAGAGCAATAATGTGGTAGATAGATGGATGCTGTCAAAAACCATGGAGCTTATAAAAAATGTAACTATGGAATTTGAGTCTTACAATTCTGCAGGAGCAAAGAGACTGATAGACGAATTCTTTTGGTCATTCTGTGATAATTACCTTGAGTTTATAAAGTACAGGATATATGGGAATGGTGACAAACCAGATTATATTCTTTCGCACGTATTTTTTGCGATACTGAAGATGATGGCACCTTTCTTACCTTATGTTACTGATGAAATTTATCTTGAATTGTATGCAAAAGATGAAGGGAAGAAGTCCATACACGTTACAGATTGGCCAAAATACGAAGAGAACCTCATAGATGGGAATAGCCTCGAGACAGGAGATAAAATACTCAGAATTATATCGTACATAAGGCAGTGGAAACATGCAAGGAAAATGGCGCTCAATGCAGAAATCCAAAAACTAGAGATAGAAGGTGATCTCGAGGATGGAATGGAGGATATAGCAGGAGCAATGAAGATAAAAAACGTATTGAAAGGGATAGGGGAGGAGGAAGTACCGGGTACGGGAATAAGAATAAGGATAGTTGCATAATGTATTTTAAATGTTCCCGTGTATAATATTGTTGCAATTTCAAATTAGTTAGCTGTGATTCTAATGGCAAGAATGCATTCAGGAAAACATGGAAAGTCAAAATCGAGAAAACCAACGGTAGAGATAGGTTCAAAACCAGAATGGTTAAAGTTAAGTACGGAGGAGATAGAAGACAAGATAGTAAATTATGCAAAACAGGGCGTAAGGCCTGCGCAGATTGGTCAGAAGCTCAAAAATGAAGATAACGTGCTTTACATAAAACAAGCTATGAGCAAGAGACTCGGAGCCATACTTAAGGAGAAAAAGGTTGCGCAGGATCTTCCAGCGGATCTTACTGATTTAATACGAAAGGCACTTAAGATGAGGAAGCATCTAGAAAAAAACAAACAGGACGTACATAACAGGATAAGACTCGTAAGAACAGAATCAAAGATATGGAGACTTAGTAAATATTATAAAAAGAGTGGAACTCTTCCTGTGAATTGGAAGTACGATCCTGAAAAGGCTGCACTCACTATAAAGGTATGATTAAATGGCAACATCAGGAATTGAAAAATGGAAAACAAAGAAATGGTTCAATATATACACACCAGAGGCTTTGGGTAATTCCATAATAGGAGAAATGCCAGCTAATGACGAAAAGGTAATTTTAGACAGAATAATAAAAGTGAACATGTCTTGGATAACAAACAAGATGTCACACTCGTTCATGGTCATAGGATTGAAAATAACCGATGTGAATGGAGATGCAGCACACACGAAGATACAGTACATAGAACAAACGTACAGTTATCTGCACTCTTTGGTTAGAAGACATAGTAGCACGGTTTACACTGTTGACAAATTAAAGGATAAGAATGGCAAGGATCTTGTTATAAAACTCATGCTTGTCACAGGCAGCAAGGTAACTACACCTAAGAAAAAGGCTATCGGAAAGACCCTGAGTTCATTTGCAAGAGAACACATTGGTGGAATTGATTCTGATACACTAATTAAGGAAATAATAGAAGGAAACTTCCAAAGCGAAGGTATTAAAACCGTATCCAATATTGCTTCCATCAATAAACTCGAAGTTAAAAAGATAGAGTTGTAACTCTTATCAACTTTTTTGAAACTCCTCGATTCTTTCTTCAATAACCTCTTTCAGAACAAGAGCGTTATTGTGCTCCTCATCTCTTGATGAGTAGATAAGAGTTATGTCCTCCTTTGTAACCATATCTATTAGGTTGTCCAGGGCTTTGTTTCCTCTCAGCTCTTTTTTGTACTTTGACCTGAATTCTTCCCACTTATCAGGATCATGCGAAAACCACATCCTTAGCTCTTTGCTAGGAGCAACATCTTTCAGCCACGTATCTATGTTTGCCGTACTTTTCCTAACTCCACGCGGCCATATCCCATCAACAAGTATCCTTCTGCCATCAGTTATACTTGCCTTGTCATAAATTCGCTTAATACCTAGTAACATAACCAGCGCACCAATATTATAACAACGCAGAGTTTAAAAGTTTAACCTGCTAGTTTCTGGATACAACTGCCGTATCATTCCGATATGTTTTATATATCAAATTTTACCCATTGAAATTGGTCGTATTGGTGAAATTCTATATTAACGCAGCTAGGAGCGGGAATGAGTATGACCTAAGAAATGTGTTTGCAAGAAAAAAGGCCATTTTTACAGATATAGACCAAACCTTAAGAAGAGACAAGATTCCTGTAGAAAAAGAGATGGCAAATGTCATAATCGAGCTTGCGTTGCGATTAGGAGATGGAAGGTTCGGAGTTATAAGTGGATCCGGAATAGAAAGCATTACCAATAGCTTTGCAAAACCAGCATGTGAACAAATGAATGAAAGA
>JAJZIU010000006.1 GCA_021810455.1 Microcaldota archaeon | reverse complement strand
TTGCTTATTTTCAATAAAAAGTTGAAATATCAAACTTTTATTATTCATTATTGCACTTTTAGGATTTGGCTTATGTTTATAGGCTTGATTGAATTAGATATGATCTGTGTAATTTCATGTTTAAATCTCAATCCGCAATGGAATATCTGATGACCTATGGATGGTCTATACTTATCGTTGCGGTTGTCCTTGGTGCGTTGTCGTTTCTTGGAGTGTTCAATCCGTTGACGTTTGCACCTAAGGCAAGTGCAGGAGGATGTCAGGTTATAAAAAATGCGCAATTGGGAGTAAGCAATCTGGTAGGAAGCTGCAACAACCAGGTGCCGCAGTATGTTGCAGAATTTAATGGTCAGAGTAGTTATATAGATTTAGGAAATCCGCAAGAATTTAAGGTAGGCAATGGAGATTCAATAACTATTTCTGCATGGATATCGCTTAACGCATGTGGAGCTGATGGCATAGTTGCACATGGATCGGATAGCTATGTGTTTTATTTGCAACCATGTAATTTAGAATTTGCAGAATCTTTAGTTGCAAACATAGGACAAGGGCCAACGTTGTCAACCAAGAGATTCATAAACGTAGTTGCTGTAAATAACGTCGGCAGTAACGTAATACTTTACGTGAATGGAGCGGAGTACGGACCGTACAGTTTTACAAATTCGTACCAGTACACTGAGGATTTGAGGATAGGAAGTTCGCAATCGGATTCCAACGGATATATTTTTAATGGGTCAATATCTAACGTACAAATTTATAACACTTCATTAACAGGTTCTTCAATACAGGCACTTTATCAGGAGGGAATAGGAGGAGTGCCAATAGACCCGCAGAATCTTACAGGTTGGTGGCCGTTGAACGGCAATGCGAATGACTACTCTGGCAATCAAAACAATGGTGTACCTACAAATGTAGTATTCACTAGTGATTGGTATGGTGGATATACGCAGCCGTAAAAAACATAATGGACTCCGCGGGATTTTCCAAGTCTTGCATAGGCAAGATTTATTTGAACCCGCAACCTCCTGCATGCCATGCAGGCGCGCTACCGTTGCGCCAGGAGCCCATTAATCAGAAAATTTTAGGCTGGTGAAACAAAGAGTATGTTTCCTCCTCTGAGAAGTATCGTGCCCAGTCTTGATCTTACGCTACCTCCCTCTTCAAGTTCTTCGGTAGTATCAAGCACTATGTTCATGTGCACGTCAAAAGAGACTATTTTTCCTCTTATGTCGGTTCCATTCTTCAATCTAATCATTACTTGTTTGCCTATTGATTTGTTTAGCAAATCAAATGGTCTTTCGTTTGTGGTCATCGCTCCACCAGTGCAATTATATAAACAAGCATATTTATAAGCATTTTGACGAGAGAAGAGTTTATGTGTAAGGCATTGTCACAGATGCAACTACCTGTGTCACGTCAATGCTAGTTGATGGAATAGTGTAATTCATCCATACATAACCAGTGAATGATGTCCCGAGTTGAGGAACTGAAGCAACACCTTTTACGTTGTAGCAATAGGAAGTGAGCAGTTCTGTTGAACCGCTGTTCAGAGTAATTCCAGAGCCTATGTAATTCCCAGAAGGATAGTATGTTACGCTATTCGATACATAAGTGTTGCCATACGCAGGTGCATTTTTAGTAGAGTTTATCGTTGTAGAACAGGCGATGCCGTTGATGTGTATCGGACCTCCTGTTGCCTGAGACAATGAAATGTGAAGTATGCCATTTGTATCGATGGAATAGAAACTGCAGGCGAATCCGGGAAAAGCAGTGCATGAAGACGAAAAGATGTACTGATCGGAAACACTGAGTCTGTAAACTACGACTATAGCTATTGAGATTATTATTATGGCTATGCCATAAGAAGATAGAAAGTCAATCGCAGCCTGTGCTTTCAATCATTTCGCCTTTATCTCCGTCTTTGCCTCGAAATCGGAGATCTTGTATGTAAACTCTTCGTTAGACTTTATTAATCCTTTCTCCTTCATGAATTCTCTGGCAAGCAAAAAGTAGATCAGAGACAGAGATCTTCTTCCCTTGTTGTTGCAAGGTATTATGAGATCTATGAACTTTATCCAATTGTCGGTATCGCAGAGTCCGACTATAGGTATGTTGGTTTTGTTTGCTTCTTTTACTGCTTGGCGTTCGTTTCTGTTGTCGCTTATGATTATTATCTCAGGTTCGATGAAGTCCTCTCTGTTAGGATTCGTAAATATTCCAGGCATAACTCTTCCGGTCATCAATTTTGCTCCTGTTATTTCGGCAAATTTTGTCGCTGCTGCTATGGCGTATATTCTCGAAGCTGTTATAACAACGTCTTTAGGATCATACCTTGCCAGAGTCTTAGCTGCAAGCTTTATTCTTTCATCTATTGTGTTAAGCTCAAGGAGATAAAGACCGTCCTCTCTTATCTTGTAGATAAAACGTTTCATTCCTGGAGTCTTGACCTTAGTGCCTATGTGCACTCCGGCCTCAAGATACTCTTCCTGTGTTGTCAACAGTTCGTTTGCCATTTATTCACCGTTCGGGGTCGCCGAGATTTTCAGTGACCTTTTGAATTCCCGCATATAAAAGACTCGGGTCATGTGCTCCCTAAGCACAGAGCCTGACCAGACTAGCAGACGACCCCGCAGTCTATATATTGCCTTCATGTTTTAAATAACCTCACTTTCTGCTGTAGCTTATTATCTCGTCTATGAGATCGATATGACCAGCAAGCATTCTTCTGCAGCAGTATCTTTTGACGTTGAGATCGGAAAAGACCTTTACGGGATCTTCGCCGTTTTTGTTAACACGTTCGTTGTACTCCTCCCATTTATCGGCAACGACTTGGCCGCATGAGAAGCATCGTATTGGTATCATCATAGTATCACTTCATCTGTATGAGGTCTGGAACCTTGCTCTTGCCTTAGGGCCCTTGAACTTCTTAGGTTCTACTCTCCTTGTATCATCAACAAGCATATTCCTGTCGTAATCCATGTACAGCGTTTTGATTTTTTCTCCTTTCGTTCCTGCAGCATCAACTATTGCCTTGGCCAAGGCATTTCTTGCCGCTTGCACCTGACCCATCGCTCCGCCGCCATAAACGTTTATTCTTATTCTTGATTCCTTGAATATATCTTCGGCATCCTTGGAGATCCTTATGGGCTCCATTATTATTTCCTTGAATTCGAGAGGTCTGAGAAGATTGACATCCATTCCGTTAAGGCTTACAGTCCCTTCTCCGTGAACTACACTGGCTCTTGCAACAGCCTCCTTTCTTTTTCCCTTCATCACGCTTATTTTTCTGACAGGCGCTTTCTTCTTCTGAATTCTTGCTTTCTTAGGCGCAGATTTTGCTGGTGCCGCCTGTGTCTTAGGAAGTGTCTGCATAAAGTCGTTTATCTCCTTATCGAGATTCTCGACTCCTTTTTCGTTTGAAACAGTTTCATTTGTTTTTGTTGCTTCTGCCATTTGTTCACCTGTATCCAAGCATCTCAGTTAGTTTCTTGACAGTGACTACATTCTCGAAAACCTCATCAGCATGTTTCGATTCCATAGTTTTTGCCTTTCCATCAAGCGCTTCTGGGACTCCGACGTATATCTTCAATCTCTTGTAAGCGCTCTTTCCGCTAGGCTTCTTGTAAGGAAGCATTCCCCGCACTATCCTCTTTACGAACATGTCGGGTCTTCTTGAAATGTAAGGAGAGTGTTCAGGATTTCCCTTGTCCTTGAGCTCTATCTTTCTCTTGTACTTTGAAACTAGATCATGAACATGACCACTTACCAGAAGCTTGTCAGCATTGACAACAGTAACGCTGTCTCCGTTGAGCAGCATCTTCGCTACCTGGCTTGAAAGCCTTCCTAGAACCAATCCTTCTCCGTTTATAACATGCTCCACAGAAATCACTTACACAATAATTTTCACGCTGTCCTTCTTAATCATTTCGCCGAGCTTTATGATTTGACAGCCAGCCTCCTTCAACTTTTTCTCGGCCTCATCAGAATATTCGAGTGCGGCTATGCTGAACTTTCCTGTTAGTTCACCACTGCCAAGCACCTTCCCAGGCACTATGACGTTGGAATCGAGCGCATGCTCGTTAAGCTTTCTAAGATTAACGGATACTCTTTTCCTTCTTGGCAGTTTGGCAATCTTGTACAATCTTTGTGAAAGACCGTAATTCTTGCTTCCTTCCTTAACGTCACCAAGAAGCTTAAGCCACTCGTCAATATTCTTCTTTTCGATCATTATAACAACCTTTAATATGCGGGGGGTGAGATTTGAACTCACGCAAGCTCTAAAGCTACAGGAACCTCAATCCTGCGCATTTGGCCAAGCTCTGCCACCCCCGCTCACACTAACACTACTTCAATTCCTTATGTACTTCTTTTATGTCATTGCTTATTATACCTAACGCCCTTGTCACTATGTCAATGGCAGGCATCTGACCAAATGATTCAACATAAAACTCAAAGCCCTTCCCTCCTTCCACTTCGTTGTAGGTAATTATGCCAGGTTGGAATTTTGAGCTTCTCTTGGCATTGGACATTATAGCCTTTGCATCGACTCTCAAGTTTTGCCCTTCTGCAAGTTTCATTATGGGAATGTTTTCATTAGCTACCTGAACGTTCTTATCGCTGCTCTTCAGATCTTTGGAGTATATCGTGCACGGACCGCTTGCTTCCAATGAGAACAGTATCTCGTCCTTTTCGTCATAGCCTTTCGGAGTCGTTATTGGAATCAATCCTATCCTGTGGGCTATGTATTCATCAAACATCGCGCTTGAATTCTCATAGAATGTTACAGTGTCAACAGCAAAGCACTCCACAGATGTAATAGTTAGTCTTCGTAGTGCGTTTGCAAAGGTGTGACTAACCTCATCGAGTCTGAATCGCACAATATTGTCCGTGTTTTCAAGTATATTTACTTTCATGTCATCAACTAAAATTAGACATGCAGATAAGGATATTGTCAGCAATATATTTAAATATTCTCAAAGCCAGAGAAACTCATGGATTTTTGGGACATGTGCATAAGATTGAGCAATAACCTCGACTTCCCATCGAAACGGGTGCTTCTTAACACTCTCGATAGGCATCACGCATCTCTGGAAATGATAGAAGACAGAAGCACGGAACTACAGATGAACAGTGCGATGATGATAAAGTACAGAGAAGATATGAGATACGTTCTAATTAAGAACATAACGTTTGACGTTTTGATCTCTTTTTACGATGTCAATTCACAGAGTGCGCTACTGATAAGACCTTCAGCAGATCTTGACAAGAACTCAATAGAACAGATAAACAGGCGATTGTCAAACCTTAAAAAACCGAACATAGAGGCGAGGATAGTAGGGATGCAGAACAATGATGACAGCATGGCCGATGTTGTCAAGGCGATGTACATGCTTAAGAAGGGAAGGCTAATCGAAGTAGACATTTTTGGAAGCAACGTGAGGAATATTGCAATGGATCTCAAAACAGGTGCACTGTACGACCTCTTGCTATTGAACAGAATATACAGGCCAACAGAGTTGGCAAACACCGTGACGAAGCAACAGTTCAGTGAAAAGATTTCAAAACTTGGCTTCGTAAATCAGTGAATGACTAGGCCCGTTTGATGAAAGAACACTGCCTTTTAGTGATACTCCGGTTACATCGAATGAGCCAAATGATTGTGCAGAGTATTCGGTCTCAAGCCCGTGTACTTCATCACTTACCTTGTGACTCTTTATTCTTGCAATGGTGACATGAGGAGTGTACCTCTCCTCTTTTGCAAAATCTATCCGGTTTTTGGAAAGTTCAACGCTTATGTTAGAGTAAATGTAGTTTACCATGTCTGAACCCTTTGCAACATTTGCGAACAGAACCCGTGGAGAGTGTCCTCCAAAATGTGACAGACCCTTGATCTCGACTTCAAACGGGGAAACTCCTCTGCACGCGTTTGAAATCGATTCTTTTACTAGACCAAGGTTTGAATCATCAACATCTCCAAGGAATTGTAGCGTTATGTGGTATGCTTCCCTTTTAACAAGAGTCGCCACACCACGCTGCAGTTCCTTCGATACATTTTCAAGTGCGTCCTTCACCGATTCGGGAATCTCGATAGCGATGAACAATCTCATGAGAGAAAAGTGAAGCCCTAATATTATATACCTTACCGTGGAAGAGATAATGATTCTATGGCAAGCATAGATGATTTCTCAAAACTGGACCTCAGAGTAGGAACCGTGAAGAATGTAGAGGACATAGAGAAAGCAAGGAAGCCTGTTTACAAACTGACAATCGATTTCGGACAGGAGATAGGAACAAGGACGATAGTTGCTGGAATAAAGGACCTTTACACAAAGGAACAACTCCTTGATAGGCAGGTAGTCTGCATAGTCAATCTTGATCCGAAATCTGTCGCGGGGGTGGAATCGAACGGAATGGTTCTTGCTGCTGAAGGTACTGCAAGCCTTGCCCTGTTATCGGTTGACAAAACAATAGAGAACGGAAGCAAGGTGCACTAGGTGCTTTTATGCCAAAAAAAGAGAAGATACTTATAGGAATGTGCGGCTTGGGAGGCAGTGGAAAGGATACAACAATAGCACTGCTGTCAAAAAAGAGAAAGTGCAAAACAATACAGTTGAGGCACATAGTTGAAAACGAGATAAAAAAGAGAGGTCTGCCAATAACAAACAAAACCTTGAGGGAAACCGCAACGGAACTGAGAAACAAGTACGGATACAACATAATAGCAAGGAAATCCCTCCCTATAGTGAAAAAGGCATTCGATGATGCAGACATAGTAGTAATAAACTCGATAAAATCGCTTAAGGAGATGGAGGTTTACAAGAAGAGTATTAAAGGGAGAACGATACTGTTATCACTTTACGCAAGTCCTAAAACAAGATTCAAGCGCTTGTCAAAACGAGGTTTGAATTGGGACATGAAGGATTACAAAAGCTTCGTATGGCGAGATGAAAAAGAACTCGGATGGGGATTCGGAGCTGCGTTTACCCTTGCCGATTACATGCTGGTCAATGAAGGAAGCATGAAGGAACTCGGAATAGAGGTTGACAAGTTTCTTGAAGAGCTTTATGATAAAGGATCGAGGCTCGGAAGACACCCTTGACATGCCGAAACATGCCAAGGATGCCAAACGTGTTTAAAGTTTCCCCACCCTCAACACACCCTTACACCATTGCCCTCATAACCTGTCTGTACTGCATGGCATTGTTCGTCCTATTTCTAAGAATCGACTTGCCATTCTCAGTAAGCATCAATGGTTTGTAGGACTCACCTTTTTCCATGAAATCCAGCATTCCCATCTTCTTCAGTTTTTTCAGCGTATACCAGATACCGCTTGCAGACACCTCATACTTCTCTGCCACATAAGCAACTAGGCTAGTAGCGGTAGGAATCTGATCGAATCCGATCTCAGAGAGTATAGTCAGTTCCTTCTCACTAATACGCTCAAAGAACACAGTACTAATAGTTTTTGCCGCTTGCATAGGACACCACAAAAAAAGAGATTTTTTGCCCTTATGCAGCGGGAGCGTTATTATATGTAAACTTTGGTGCTATCGCTACTATCAAGAAGAACCTTGACATGAGATGCGCCATAGTTTGCATTACAATACACTCGCACTACTGAATTGATTAATACGCGCATGATATTTAAATCTTTTCTACAAAAAGGATTAAGCGTATATCATGTTACCTTTGTTCTTAAGAGTTGGAATACTTCTAATAATAGCGACGCTATACGCAGTGTTCGACGTATTTAACAAGAGGAATGTGCCAAACGCGTTCGTCTATGTTACAACGCTCATCGCAGTGATAGTAACGCTTACGTATGATGTGTCTACAATAGAAATGAGCGCACTGTTTGCAATAGCAATAGGAGCGCTGGGTTACGTGGTGTACAGGACAGGATTCCTTGGTGCAGGAGACGTTTTCGAGTTCGCTGCCATAAGCATGATATTTCCATTTCAACCAAACCCCATACTGATAAATTCGATACAATCGACAATTCCGTTTATAGTTTCGGTATTCATAGTTACCGGTTACGTTTCAGCACTTCTCATAGTAGTATATTATCTATTAATATCAAAGAAAACGCAGTTGGAGAAAAATTTCAGGCTTGGAAGCCAAAAGGTTGTAATGGCTGGAGTGCTTCTTGCAGCATATGCTGCTCTTGGCGTTTTGCTGAAAATGACAATAGGCGTAACCCCTTACGCGGCAGTTTTGCTACTGATCATCGCGATACCTTCCGCGATAGTTGTCATGTACGAGAAGCTGATAAACATGAGGATGGTATCGTTGGAGTACATAAAGACGCTTGAAGAAGGGGATATGATTGCAGTAAATCTGATGGACAAAAAGGATGTGCAATACTTCAAGAAACAATCGAAATCATTTGGAAGGCTAGTTACAAGAAAGCTGATAAGTGATACGAGAAACGTGAGGAAGAAAGTGCCCGTGTATAGAAACTCGGCGCCTCTTGCACTTTTCGTACTGATAGGAATAGTGGTTGCGCTGCTTTTCGGAAACGTGATATTCCTTCTCGTATGAGATCCAAACTGCGCGTTTGATGTTTATTTTGACATGGTTGTGCAATAGACAATAAGCGTAATCCGATATGCACATGAATAGGGATAAGCGATGTGCATATTTGGAGTAGTTTTCATTCGTCAGAAGTGATATGCACCGGGGATGTGCATATGTATATAGAGTCTGCATATTTGGACTGGTAAATATTAAAATTCACGTCTTTAGACGTTTATATGAAATTACGTTTATTTGAAGTGATTTGCAATAAAGTTTTCCAGTAAAGACTTTATTTTGAAACGTTTAGTTAGAGGACATGTATGCGAAAGGCGAATCATTGAAACGCAAACGAAGTAAGTCGCAAAGTGCAATGGAGTACTTGATGACTTATGGATGGTCTATACTTATCGTTGCAGTCGTGTTGGGTGCGCTGTCGTTTCTTGGAGTGTTCAATCCGTTGACGTTTGCACCTAAGGCAAGTGCCGGTGGTTGTCAGGTAATCAGAAACACAGGATTGGGAGTAAGTAATTTGGAAGGTGCGTGCAACAACCAGGTGCCGCAGTACGTTGCGCAGTTTGATGAGAAGTATAACTATGTAGACCTGCCATACAAACAACTAAGCACAATGACCACATACACAATTGTCATGTGGATACAAGAAACCACGTTGTCGGCAGGAATATATACATATGATATTAACGGGGAAAAGTTGGAGTTCACACCTTCCGGACAGATAATCAGTTATATTTACAATGGAACATCTGATTCGAAAGCATTTTCAACCACGGTAGTGGCAGGGGGTCAATGGTACATGGTGGCACAAACGGTAAGATATTCGAGTTCTACAGTAACGACATCTCATTCGATATGGATGAACGGACAAAATCAATCAACCGAGACTTTCCACGGTTCAGTAGTGACAGGTGCTACTGGAAGTTCGATAGGATCAATTTGGAAACAGTACTCTTACTTTGATGGAAAGATAGCAAATGTGCAGATATACAACACATCATTAACAAATTCATCAATAGAAACATTGTATCACGAAGGAATAGGCGGGGTGCCGATCGACTTGAACAATCTTGTTGCTTGGTATCCGTTGAATGGCAATGCGAATGACTATTCTGGAAATAAATACAATGGAAATTTAAATAATGTAACTTTCACTAGTGACTGGTATAATAGATACACACAACCATGATGATTATGAAAACTTTTGAGAAAAGTTTTATTAAAAATCAATCCGCAATGGAATATCTGATGACCTATGGATGGTCAATACTCATTATTGCAGTAGTGTTGGGTGCGCTGTCGTTCTTAGGCATATTCAATCCAATAACATTTGCTCCAAAAGCAAATCCAGGAAGCTGTCAGATCGTGAAGAATACACAATTAGGGATAAGCAATCTGGTAGGAAGCTGCAACAACCAGGTGCCGCAGTATGTGGCGCAGTTCAATGGAAATAGTTACGTTAACGTATCAATTCCGGTAAATACACCACAGATTACAGTGATTCTGTGGTTCAAAGCATCAACATTTTCGTCTGGAAATCCAAGAATTATAGCTAATGGACAGCCGGACGGATCATTGGACAATGGATTCGAATTGTTTGTAAATAATGGAGGTGGAAGCGGTGCTTGGTGTGTTGGGAATGCGACATCACTCAAGAACTCATATGCAGGATGGAACAAACAACTTTCTACTTCTACATGGTATATGTATGCGGGAACTTATAGTGGTATTACGGGAAATACGACAGTTTTTCTTAACGGAAAACCTATTGATACGCATGTGAATGCAGTAAATTCGATATCGAGTAGTCATCCAATAAACATAGGAAGGGATCCTAATTACAATGGAGATTATTTTTATGGACAACTAGCAAACATCCAGATATACAATGTTTCATTTTCTAGTTCAACGATTAGCTCCATTTATCAGAACGGGGTAGGAGGAGTCCCGATAGACTTGCAGAATCTTGTTGCGTGGTGGCCATTGAATGGCAATGCGAACGACTATTCGGGAAACAACAACAATGGTGTACCAACAAATGTAGTATTCACAAGCAATTGGTATAATGGATACACGCAACCTTAACCTACATAAGAGATATATATTTTTAGAATTAAACAATTACGTTTAACATGCGAATAGAAAAGGCACAACGGTGGCACATGTAGTGCAGGATTTAACTCAAGGCTAATCTCACCTTCGCATGAAACTTCTCCTGAATTATCGGCAATTGCAGCTGGAGTCGTATATTCTACTAATGGTGTAAACATGAACATGATGAATAGGAACACTGGACGGTGGCAAGAAGAGCGGATCGGGTCCGCGTGATGGAGCAGAAAAGCGCATCGTTGCAGATGCAAGAAGAACAGAGAATACGGCAAGCCTGGCTGCGATTGTAGAAACAATAGAAGGAGTTAGGGCCAAAACTGCAAACTTGCATGAAATAAATAATGAAAAGGTAAACATGCTCGTTGTCCTTTGTCCGTTATACAGTGGAAATCTCAATGGTACGGAATTGGTTGCTGCTGGAGAAATAGACGAAAGGACGAGAGTGTACGGAAAGTTCATTGCTTATGTATCAACAATAAATGCGATTGCAGAACACATGAAAAGTAATGGAGTCGGAATAAGTCTCACTACAGTGTTTGCAGACCGCGGAGTTTTGCTTTCGAAGGAACCTTCTCAAAAAGATGTGCAATTGTTAATGATGCATAGTGATGTATATAAAAGAGGAATAGAGAGCGCATGCAATATTGATGAACACAGACACATACTGATGAGTGAGATAGATCAAGGAATAGAAAGATTTGTAGATACAAGAAAACAGACAGAGGAACCGGAAAGCCCATCGCACCTCATAAGCATCATAAATAGGCATCTGGATGAGGCAGGGGCTGGTAAAAGATTGCCGGACAATTCTTATGTAAGAGAACTTGCCAAGGATATAATGAGGATAGGCAATGCCGACAGAGGCATAGTGATGGAGATAGTGAAGAACTATGCAACTTTCTATCAGAGGATACCGGACATTGTAGGCCATGATGGCATATTCATACAAGCCGAAAGGCTTCCCCAATTGCTCAGGGTTGCAAGCAGGATAGATACATTAAAGAACCTCATGAGAATTGATATTATCGCGTAGGTGCGCGCATGGATTATAAGAGCCAATTCCTAAGAGTAAAAACAATAGGTGGAATGTTTTATTCAAACGACAGAAAAAATCACACACTGATAATATACGCAGGCGGAGCGCCAACGAATCAGGATACAGGAAACATGCGAGAGGCAGATGAAATAATGAAGTACAGGTGCGACATGTTCGCACCGGATTACATAGGTTTTGCAAGGAGCGATGGCACATTCACTCCAAAAAATTGCGTGATCACTTTCACAACGCTGAATAGGGAATTCAAAAATGGCACAGTTGGTACAAACTACTACGGACATGTGAAAAAAAGAATGAAGTACAAACGCATAGTGTTCATCGGAAAAAGTTTCGGGGGGAGGTACATACCATTGCTACCGAAATTCGACAATACCATAAAAGAATTGGGAATAGTATGCCCTGCACTCAACACAGGAAGCTACAAAACAAGGAACAATGAAGAGAGCACGGAAGACTTCATGAACGCAATGAAACAGAACGGGTACATACATCTTTACAGAGGGATAACCAGAAAGGAATGGGTAAGGCATCTGCAAGACAAAGATTCACTTGCACCATTATCAAACATCAAGTATCTAGAAAGGGCAAGGCTGTTCGTCGCCCATGGCACAGAGGACGCTTCGATAAACTACAAAAACTCGATAACGTATTATGAAAAAATAATTAGGATGTTTCCGGAAAAAACAAATGAAGTTAAAATAAGGATATACGAAAATGAAGACCATAGATCTGTTGCGGTACCTGCAGTTAAAGACTTCATGAAGTGGCTTGGATTGAAGAAAGCACAAGCATGACTTTATATTTTACCTTAAAGAAAGGAATTTTTCCGCTATGCATTTATAATTTTTAATATTCAAGCAGAGTTAGTGGGAAAATGAAATATGACGTTTTGGTTATCGGAGGGGGACCTGCAGGAATAGGTGCCGCATTTACTTCTGCGAAGAACGGATTGAAAACCGCGATAGTAGAGAGGCACTCTTCGCTTGGAGGAAACTGGACCAATGGCTATGTGCTTTCGATACTTGGAGTGTACACGTATGACGGCTCCCAGAAAATAGTCGGAGGAGTAGCTGATGAGGTTATAGAAAGGTTGAAACGTTACAATGGCACGAATGGCCAAGTAGGAAACTTTGTGCCATTCAGACCTGAGGAAATGAAGGACATGCTTGGAAGAACAGCAAAGGAGCTGGGCATAGACGTGTACCTTAACACACTGGTTAGTGGGATAGAAAAGGCTGAAAGCAAGGTAATGAGCATAATTACAACGGGAAAGGACGGGCAGAGAAGGATTGATGCAAAGGCGTTCATTGATTCTTCAGGAGATGCTGATACGGCCCAGTTGATCGGATTGAAAACCATGATGGGAATGGAAGGAAACGGGGTGCATCAGGAAGCGACTGTTCCATTCAGACTGGCGAACATAAACGAGGAAAAAGTAATAGAGTATGCAAACACGCATCAGGATGTATTGGGTGTCGTATTGCTTAACAACAAGCTTACAAGGATAAGGGTAAAGGATCCTTTGGTAAAAAAAGCAAAAGAGGAGCACAATCTGTATCTTCCGCACGCCAACAGCGAGTTTCTTTTCAACACAAGCAGGAAGGGAGAGTTCGTGTGCAATGCGACACATGTTGACATAAGTGACTTTACATCTGGAAAGTTGATTGCTGAAGCGATGGAGGATGCACGAGATCAGGTGATTTCTTCTGTGGAATTCTTAACGAGGAACATACCTGGTTTCGAAAACGCGTATCTGATCGATTCGTCTCCGTACATAGGCCTTAGGGAAACAAGAAGAGCAGTTGGAGAGTATGTGCTGAAAAAGAGCGACGTGATGGAAAATAAAAGATTTGATGATGCGATAGCAAGGTGCGGCCATCCTATAGAAGTACACGATCCAGATAAGGGAGTAGTTTACCAGCATCTCAACGGAGGTGACGGTTCATGGTATCATATACCATATGGCGCGATAGTTGTCAGGGATGTTGACAATCTTTTTGTTGTAGGAAGATGTCTAAGCGCAGAGTTCGAGGCTCAGGCGAGTGCAAGAGTAACAGGCACAGCTATGGCTATGGGTCAGGCTGCTGCAACAGCGTCTCTTCTAATGATAAGAAACAGTTGCAAGGCGAAGGAAGTTGATGTGAAGGAGCTTCAAAAAAGGCTGAGTTCGCAAGGTGCGATTATATGAAAGTCGGCAACAGGACAAAGCTTTTCGCCATAATAGGAATGCCTGCGCACCACTCACTGTCGCCAGCAATACACAATGCAGCGTTTGAAAAGGAGGGCATAAATGCAGTGTTCCTTGCGTTTGACGTGCCAAAGGACAAACTCATGGAAGCTATAGAAGGAATGAAGGCTTTTGGAATAAGCGGACTGACGCTCACAAGTCCGCACAAGGAGGAAGCGCACCGATACGTGGACAATGTAGACAAATTCGCAGAAGAGATTGAAGCAGTAAACACGATAGTAAACAAAAACGGGAAGCTGATGGGTTACAATTCGGACTCTCCGGGTTTTCTGAAAACAGTGAGGAAGGTTAATGCAAAAACAGGACCTTATGCGGTTGTAGGAGCAGGGGGAGCTGCCAGGGCTTTCGTATTTGCAATACTTAATTACAATCCAAGGGCACGCATACACATTATCAACAGAACCATGAATAATGCAAAGAAACTTCAAAACAACGCAAGCAGATATTACCCAAATGCAGTCATGGATTCGTGCATGTTAGGAAGCAGGGAGATGGAGAGATCTGTGAAGGAATCAAGATTCGTAATAAACGCGACGAACATAACGCTTGAGAACAGCACAAGAACACCAATACCAAGGAGTATGCTGAACAGGAAAATGACAGTGTTTGACGCGAATTATGTTCCTTTCGAAAGCAGATTGTTAAAAGAAGCAAGACTTGCAGGATGCGATACGATCAACGGGCTTGAACTGCTTGTAAACCAGGGAGTTGTTGCCTTCAAATTATTCACTGGAAAGAGCACCGATTACAACATTATGAAAAAGGCTGCGCTAAACGAGTTGGAAAAAATAAAAGAAAGAAGGTAGAAGGATTTACCTTCTCCTTCTTGTAGTTGCTTTTGCAGCAGGTGCCTTTGCCTTCCTTACCATTAGAGTAGGTGCAAGTATCATTGACACGAACTCTATCAATAGTACAACAAACACGCCAATGCCGATGGTAGTCATGCTTGAGAATGCAGGCCCGAGGAACACAGGTACGAAAGCTACGCCAAGGTTTGTCAACACGCTGAACATTGACGTTGCAAATCCTGCCTGTGCGGGATCCGAAACGTAGTTCGTAGTTGACGTCATTGCCATTGACCAGTACGCGTTGCCGAAAAAGCCAAAGAAGAAGAATCCTATGGCCATCAGCAGTAGCATCGTTGTGTATGAGAGGCTGAACGCCATAACTGCAACGAAGACGAACATGAGCACACCGGTTATCACCAAGCCCGTTCTGAACATCTTGTACTGTTCGAACAATGAAGGCAGTATTATAGCGCCTAGGGCAGAACCCAAAAATGCAAGACCACCGAACAGTCCGCCGTAAGCAAGAGCCGTTGCAAACTCAAAGTGGTTGAGCAACAGCACAGTTGATGCTATGCCACCGAACATTACGGACATTGCGGATATTGACAATCCGACGTACCAGTTCTTTATCATACCAACCTTGAACACACCCTTCAATGATCTTCCCTTGTAGTTGACAGGGTAGTCCCTTATGCCGAATGCAATCCATATTGCAGCGAGTATTGACAGTATTACGGTAATCCACAGAGTGCCATAAAGTCCTATGCTTGAGAAGAGTCCAGGTCCGACAAACGCGCCGAACGCCATTCCAAGAAACAGAAGACCTACGCTAACCCCTATTATCGTGTGAGACCTTTCCTTTGAAATAGATTCTGATACGCTACCAACGGGTGCCATGGCAAGCGGATAAGCAATTGCTGCTATTACACCAGTAATCAGAAATGAAATATAGTTCGATGATATCGCCCTTCCGAACAATCCTATAACTGAGATTATTGCTGCTGAATAGAGTGCACTCTTAACAGTGAACTTCGCGGATATCCATCCTGCGAGAAGACCGAGTACGACCATCGTGTAGCCGTATGTTGACACGATTAGAAGTATCGGAGCCGTACCGACACCAAGAGCCTGCGTAAGCGCAGGAACAAGAGGCGCGAGCACGAACCATCCGAATCCTATAGTAAACAAAAGAAACCAATATGGAGCTAACTTTGACAAACTTCCCATTTCCACCATCAATACCCCTACAAAGTTAACCTATTTAAACTTATGCAAAAGAGCTTCGCGTAAAAGACGGTTAACTTACCATTTCAAGTTGCCGTGCAAAAGCAGCTAAAAATCGTATAATTGCACTAGTTAGAAAGAGCATCACATGGTGGTTACTCTTAGACAGATAGACCCTGCACCAAAACCAGTCCTGCTTTGGAGTACATACATCCATCTGTTTGAATTAGATATCAGAGCACATTGCATAAGCTCAAGAGGCAAAGTGCCTGAGCAAATTGTAGTAACGAAACTAAGGGCCAGAAATGTAAAAGATGTGATAAGGAGAATGAAGCAGGCAACAAATTATGTCACCCATATGGATATCCTTTGAGTTTAACTATAGCTTAGAGTTATGAGGTCGATGTTAAGGATGCAATAACAGAGTCCCTTAGAGACCCAGAAGTAGTCAAAAACTATTGCAAGTAATACAGGAGATATTTAAGGAAAAGGCAAATAAAAAAAGTAATTGAAATGTATTTACTCGCTGTTTAGCTTTCCTGTGTATTTTATTTATTTCCGCAGCTATCGCAGGCATGAATCAGTTTCTTGTATTATATTGGCCACTATTTAATAGGTGCAGTAAAAATCACGTGGAAGAATATGGAATAGGATGGTGGTCCTAGAGTTTTTTTTGAAGATTTTTATAATCTATTAAATAGAAATTTTTGATTTTATTTTTTATTTTTCTTACTTTTACTTTTGCTCTAATCTCCACAGCAATTACTTGTAATAACTCAGCTGTGGGTTTATCAGAATAAAGTTGGTATGCATATTCCATCCCATTTACATGAAATTTTAGATAGTTGGTGTCTATATTTATTGCAGATATACGCCCATTAAGCTCCTCTGTGGTTTCTTCAACTTTTAGATCATACTCGACCTTTTTAATTGAATTATCAAGAACCTCAATTTGGTTATATCCTATTTCTAATTCGGTTTTATTGTCTCCCATTATACTAAGTTTATCCTCACTTTTTTCTAAAGGTACGTAAAGATTTTTGATATTTTTGCTCTGATCTCTTGCAATTAACTCTTCAATTTTTGCTTCTATCTTGTCTAACTTTTTATCAGTATTTTTAGCATCGTTTTTATTATCTTTTTTACCCAATAGATAAAAGAATATGTTTAGAAATATATTAAAAACAAGATCTCTGACTTCAGGTTTTGAGAACATGATTAATATTTCTTCTTCTATACTTCCCGCTCTGGGAATTATTTTTATATGTTTGATTTCGTCTTTTTTATTATACCCACTTTGATATTCAGAATTAACATCAGTTATTACATAAACTAATTCTTCTATTGACTTAAGATTTTCAATTAATCTATCTACTTTTATTCCTTCTTCGAAAGAAGGTCCAGAATAAACTAAAGTAAAACTTTGTTCTATATCTAATTTTTCTTTATCGAAGTTTATTTGAGTTGCCATTAAATCAAATACTAGCTATTTTAATTGGATTCTCAAGTCTTTTACAATCTTTACATTCCACTAGTCCTTCTGGTGCATTTCCTTGCTCGTATATATTGCTTGCCTTCTCGAGTAATCGGTCTATATCTTTATTATCTCTCTTAGTCTTATGAATTTTAGGCTTAAATGGCATTTCAAACCCATTTCCGTTAGTATATCCGTCAGTTATTGCTTCGTACATTTCCTTGTGAGGAGATTCGAAATGCACTAAGTATAGGTCTTTTACGGGTTTGTAGCCTATTGCTTCTGCAATATAAGCATAACCATTATGTTGAATTTGATAAATAGGCATAAGCTGGTCTTGATTGTCAGTATATTTAGCTGTTTTGTAATCCACTATAATGAAATCGCCATTGCGTCTTTTGAATAATAGATCAAGTATTCCACTTAGCGTTATGTTTTCTTTTTCTGTTTTAAACTTAGAAGATTTTACAGTTACTATACGTTTTATGTATCCAATAACATCCGTCCATTTAGGTAGTTCTTCGTTCTTTCGGACATATCTTTCGACTATATTCTCGGTATAAGCATAAATAGAGAAAAAGATGTCAGGAAAGCCTATCTGATAAGGAAGGCCTTTAGTGTGACGTTCTATCCAGAAACATTTATGACAGAAATCATCAACTGCAAGCCAACCTAAATCCTTTGCTGAGATACGCATGCCACCACTTACTTGTAATTGCTTTCTATCATGTCTATCTCTTTTGGCTTTATACCATAGATTGCATAGACTTCTTCGTCTATTTTATCCCTAAGATCTTTTGCATTACTTGAATCTGCATCTTCTTTGAGTAATTTATCAACCAAACCAATCACTTTCTGCTGTTTTGAGTGAGGCATTATCTTTATTGGTAGTTTTGATACATAACCAAAATCAACAGTTCTTACAGCTCTGTTGAATATGAAATTATACATGTAGTAAGAAGCGAGTTTAGAATTGATTATTCCGAGTACATATTTCAAATTAAAGGAATCGTCAGTTAGTATAACGTTGTTTATTGTATCTACTTCGAGAAATTCTCCCTTTTCATCAATAGTCGCTATCATTTTCATATGATTTCCTGTTTGAGCAATAAGTCGTTGACCCATTATCTTTGGTTTTTGTAATCGCCGTATTGACTTTTCATACGCTTTAAATTCTGTTCTCTTCCAACTAACATACTGAATCTTATCTTTTAGAGCAAATTGATCGATATTTGCACCGCGTAGTATGGGCAGGTCATCAGATGTTACTTTTTTATCTGTAAATAAATATTCAAACTTCTGAATTGGAGATCCCCTAAATACAGGTTCTGAAATATCATTCACTAGTTTTGTGTCTTTATTCATTGCGTCAAATATCTCCTTGTTTTTAGAAAATAGATAGATTGGAAACATAGTACTGTTAAATAGAGAGCTATCAACCATGTGCTTGGCTGTCTCATTGTCTTTAGTATAAGGCAATTTGATATAGGTAACTTCTACTTGTTTTAGTTTGTCGCATGGTTTTTTCCTTACTATAAGGACAACTTCTTCAAGCAAGACCCCGTCAAACGCTTCGTGGATATCAAATATCTTTACTATTTCAGCTTCTTCCAAGACATATTTTCTTATTCCTTCCCAAGAGTCAGTATACGTTATTGACTTAGGTAGAACAAATCCAAGATATCCAGCTGGTTCGAGCTGAGAAATATATTTTTTGAGAAATAGAGCAGCAATATTTACTACCCCTGATGAGATTTTTTCAAAGCCTTCCTCAGCATATTGTTTCTTTATAATATCTTGATTAAGGTTGAAATAAGGAGGATTGCCTATAATTATATCGAACTTTTGAGAATTAGCGTCCTTGGTAAGTGAGTCTCTTTCTGTTACGTTTATCACGTCTGTTTTGTCTTCTATGTTTCTTAGAGCTAGATTCATACCAGTCATATGAACAGCAAAAGGATTGATGTCGTAACCAAATAAGTTGTTTTCTATAATCTGTTTATGTAGATTCTTTTTCTTTTTGTCTTTTGATACTTTGAGAAACCTATCATAAGCTCTTATTAAGAATCCCCCAGAACCACAAGCAGGGTCTATCAGTTTGTCTGATTCTTTTAGAGGAATGTTATCAAATATATAATTAATTACCTCAGATGGCGTGTAGAATTGTCCCAGTCTCTTCCTTTCATCTTTAGTTACATGATATTCGTATATCTTACCTATAATGTCGCTACTTATTGAAGCAAAGTTATATTCTGATAAACTATCTACGATCTTCTTGAGGTTTCTTTCACCAAATTCTATCATATCAAAGATGTCGTGGTCAAATATTACTGCATAATCAATCTTTCTTATTTCAGCAAAGGACAGTTTTACCATATCTCCATAACCAAGCCATTTTGGTATTCCTTTCATTGCTTGTTTATTTAATTTTTGTGCTACTATCTTTTTGTCTTCAGCAATCCTATAAAAATAGAGCTTGTTTATGAAGGAGTAAGCAATTTCATTAGCAAGTATATCAACCCATTTATCAGGTTTTGTAATGTCAAGTTCACTGTCCTTAACCCATTTATCAACTAGATCTCTGAAAGTAGTATCAGATTTGAATTTAGGTAATATTTTTGTCTTGGCATCATCAATTAATATTTGTTTAGCTTCTCTAAGATTTTCAATAAGCGTCTTTGCAGTTATTGCATCTCTACGCTCTTCGATAACTTTCTTGGCCTTCTTGTCTATCCTATCTTTTGTCAAACTGTCATGAGATATCCAATCTGAAAGATCTAGATATCCCTTTACAAGTGTTTGTAGCGTAGCTTTTGCAAGCAATCTATCTTCTGGATTAACAAGGTTCTCGATGAATGGTTTGTATAGTCTAAACTCTATACCATTTGTAAGGAGAATGTAGGGAATTTGTTGCTTTATTGCGTAATTGAGAGCCTGACTTATAGCATCATCAAGATTCTTTTCGGGGCTCTTGCATTCTACCACTATTTTTGGCTTTCCATTAATTAGAATAGCTATATCAGCACGTTTGTTTTCAACAAAATGCTCAAAATCCATGTCTTTTGCTGGGTTGAAGCCGAGAGATTGTAGCAGAGGAAGAACTATCTTTATTTTTACATTTTCTTCTACTCCGGATTTTTTACCTTGCCATACGTCTTTCATATCTATATTTTGTATAGCTTCAATCCTCTTGTCCATTTATAACCACGACTAAGCCAGAAAGCTACTCAGACACAGTAACAACAATCTTCCCAACTGCCTTTCTGCTTTCACTAAGATCATGCGCCTCAGCAATTCTTTCCAAAGGAAACTCTTTGTATATCACAACCTTGAGTTTTCCTTCATCGATAGCTCTTGCGATTTCCCCAAGTTTCTTACCATCAGTCTGAACTGACAATCGTGTTGCTTTTATACCGTGCTTCTCAGCAAGTGAAATATCAGGTTGCCCTGCAATAGCGACAAGAATGCCGCCTTTCTTCAAAACCGTGTGAGCTTTTTGCAGTGTTTCACCACCAACAGTATCTAGAACCACATCAACATTTGAAACCTTCAGGCTAAAATCACCTTCAGTGTAATCGATAACTTCATCAGCACCGAGGCTTTTCAGAAGTTCAATGTTCGGTTTTGATGTAGTGCATATGACGTATGCGCCTGCCTTCTTTGCAAATTGCACGGCCATTATACCTACACCACCAGATGCGCCAGTTATGAGAACCTTCTGCCCTGAGTTAAGATTGGCAGTATCGAAAAGGGAACTCCATGCGGTTCCCGCAGTAACAGGAAGGGCTGCGGTTTCCTTTAATGATATGCTCTCAGGAGCATGAGCAACATTGTCCTCATTTACTGCGACGTATTCGGAATAACTTCCACCGTTTGATACATCTGCCCTGCAGAATACCTTGTCTCCAACCTTGAATTTTTTGGAATCCGAACCTGTTTTCTCGATTGTTCCTGCAACATCGATTCCGAGTATTGCGGGGAATTTTAAAGGCATGTGATCCTTTAACAAACCAGATCTCATCTTCCAATCCACAGGATTGACGCTTGTGTAATGAACTTTTATAAGAACTTCATCAGGTTTTAATTCGGGAATATCCACTTGCTCTTGAGTAAGCACGTTTGAATCCCCATACCCGTGTATCACAATTGCTTTCATTTTCTTTTCCATCAAAATCTCCTCAGACATACATTGAATAGAAAGGTATTAACCAATTTACGATAAAACAGTGGATTTACGTTTCAACGTACTGTAATATGGCAATAGACGAACATTCTGATAGTATTTAAAGAGGATGACAAAGACTTCTCTTAACGCTAATCAATTCATGCTTAGCGCAAGGAGTGCACAATGAATCTTCGTGAAAATGAAGCAAAGGAAATTTTCAAAGCGGAAGGGATAGCAGTGCCAAGAGGAGGCATTGCAAGAAACATTGATGAAGCAAACGAACTGTTCAACAAGCTTGGGCAAGATGTAGTACTAAAACCAATAGGCATAAAGAAAAGGGGAAAGACAGGCTTGGTTTCATTTGCAAACAAAGAAGAACAGGTAAGAGAGTTTGCAAACAAGGTATTGGGAAAAACATTCAATGGAACAGTGATCAATGAAATAATAATTGAGGAAAAAATAGGGATGTTCAAGGAAATTTACGTAGCAATTGCAATAGATTTCGAGGTTGGAAAACCTGTGCTGATAATCAGTCCTTCCGGAGGCATGGAAATTGAGGAAATAGCAATTGAAAATAGGAACAGTGTGAAAAAGTTGCACATAGGACTTATTGAAGGAATAGATGAAAAAGAAGTGAAGAGAACCATAATGGAGGCAGGATTAGGAGAATTGGAAGAAGGAATAATAAAAATTACAAAGACACTGTGGAAGATATTCTCGGAAATGGACGCAGAATTGATAGAAATAAATCCCCTGGCTCTTGCAAAAAACGGAGAGCTGGTTGCGCTTGATGCGGTGCTAACGGTTAATGATGATTCGCTGTTCAAGCATGAGAAATTTAACAATATAAAGAAACAAGAAGCGGTCACGGTTTATGAAAAAGAGATGAACGAGGCTGGCTGGCATTACGTAGATCTTGAAGGAAACGTAGGGATAGTGTGCAGCGGTGCGGGATTGTGCATGGCAACTATAGACCTGTTGAATGAAAACAGGTGCAAGCCTGCTGATTTTCTTGATGTTGCGCAGATAGATGGAGAAGGAATATACAAAGCATTCAACATACTGAAAAAGAAATCGGGAATCAGCGTTATGTTCGTAAATCTTTTCGCAGGTTTGAACAGATGCGATTCGATGGCAGAAGGAATAGTGAAATTCGCGAATGAGAACAAAGGAAGCATCCCGGTAGTAGTAAGAATGGTTGGAAATCAGGAGGAAAAAGGTGCTGAGATACTGAAAAATGCGGGAATAAGGAACATACGCTCCCTGGAGGAAGCGGTTGCTGAAGTAAGCAAGGTGATTACGAATGGCAATACTGTTAGATGATTCAACAAAATTGATAGTTCAGGGAATAACGGGCAATGCCGGAAAGGAGCACACGAGGACGATGCTTGAGTACGGAACAAGGGTAGTTGCAGGAGTGCGCCCTGGTGCAGGAGGAGAAACGATTTATAACGTGCCAGTATTCAACACAGTAAAGGAAGCAGTTGAAAAAACCGGTGCAAACGCAAGCGCGTTGTTTGTACCAGGAAAGGCAGCTAAGGAAGCGGCATTCGAAGCGATAGACGCAGGAGTAAAACTTCTTGTAATAATACCGGAATATGTGCCTCTTCATGACGCACTGAAGATAGTGGAATATGCAAAATCAAAAGGAACGAAAGTTATAGGACCGAATACGGCAGGACTGATAGTTCCAAAATACAGGTGCAAGATAGGATTCGTGCCAAACAGGTATTTTGTGGAAGGGAATGTTGGAGTTATTTCAAGAAGCGGAACACTGATGTACGAACTGGTGTCCAGAATGACTACGGCAGGATTTGGGCAATCAACATGCGTCGGAGTTGGAGGAGATCCTGTAATAGGAACCCGGTTCGCTGACCTCTTACTGGAATTCGAAAAAGATAATGATACAAAATGTGTGCTGATGATAGGAGAGGTAGGAGGCAGCCAGGAGGAGGAGGCTGCAAAGCTCATTATTGATGGTAAATTCACAAAGCCGCTGATAGCCTACATGGCAGGAAGCGCAGCGCCTGAAGGAAAAAGAATGGGACATGCAGGAGCCATAATAAGCAATGGTGCAGGATCGATGGCAAGCAAGGAAGCAGAACTCAGAAAGGCTAATGCGAGAATAGCGAGGAAGCCTGATGAGGTTTTGGAATTCATAAGAATGGTGAATAGATGATATACAAAAAAGACAGAGAACTTGAAAGAAGCGGATCGATGAAGAGCGTCGTATCAGAACTGATGAGAGGAGAACTCCAATTGCACAAGGTTTCGGATAGATTAAAGCAATTATATCCGATGAATGATTCACAGAGACAAAGGCACGCCAATACAGAAGGCTTTTACAGAGGGCATGCGGCTGAAGCCGTAAGAAGATTTATTGAAGAGAAGTACGAAGTGCAGCTGCCTTACCTAAGAAATTCGGCTTTGGCATGCCCAGTGATAACATCTGAGAAGGGAAACCAGATACCAATAATAGCGCAGTATCTCGGAGGTGACGGAATAAGCATAGTAGGACCTGTTGCAGCTGAAGTGCGAAAAAGAAAAGAGGGAGAAATATACTCGTTTGAAAGAATGGTTCCGTTAAGTCCGGTAAGACAGGGAGTAGTGGAAGGAGTAAGCTATGGATTGACAATGATAAAGAAGTTGGGAAATTACGGAGAGCACGGGAAAGTAAGCGTCACAATAGATGAAACTTCTAGGGCAACAAGATCTCCAACAATGAAGTTCAATTCCACGTACGATGCAAACGCTGCGATTGCGGCTTTGAAAGAAGAGAATTTCTACGAAGACTTACTTAAAACGGGCAGCAGAAAAGTCGAGTGCATAAATGGAAGATTGGCCGAATTGACATTCAACAAGATAAACTCAGGTTATGATGTAGAACTTTCGATAAACTTCATATACGAAATGTTTGGAAATTCGTTTGGACACGAGGCCGCAACAGGAATAACCGGAAAGTTGATGGAAAGTCACATAATACCTAAACTTAATTCGTTGGGAATAGAGTACAAAACACTATGGCTTGCCGGTGGAGAGGATGGAGATCTGAGACCCGCAGTAAGGAACGTACGTGGAAGAAACGTAAGCGGTACATTATTCCTGCCAGGAGAATATCTCATGAGAGAATTTGAAGTCAGAGAAACGGTAAATGGAGAAAGAAAGGTGATGATGCCAGGCATATCTATTTCAGAGTTCTGTGAAATGCACGATTCCAAGTACCACAGATGGACGGATTTCCAAGGAGCGAATTCGCACACAGGCATGGAGAATGAGATACTTGATGCGCTGTTCAGGGCAATAAGGCCGGCAAGCCCTGCATTCGTATCTTCAGTGATAAATGTGGAAGCAAGGGAAACCGAAAGAAGAAATGTAAGAGGAGTAGAGTACACGCTTAGCATAAGAAACTTCGAGTGGGGAGTAGAAGGGATAAGGACACAGCAAAGAAACGAGTGCGAAGCGATAATCGGAATAGACGCGCATGATCAGGGCATAAGTGCTGCGAAAGTGGCAGGGCTGACTGTAAGCATCCTAATGGCAGGAGGTCTGAACCAGCACAGATTGGCGCATACGGGCTCACTGCACGAAACAAAGAAAGAGATAGTGAAGTAGACAACAATGCAATTGTAAAGGACTAGAAATAGTTCACCGAAAGACACTGTGGCAAATGATTACAAGTACCAGGCACTGGTTTTTGATTTAGTTCAGTTTCTTTTTGCAAAACTCCGATATATGTTCCTGTACAATGCAAAAACAGCTATTACGAATATTGCAACAGTAATAAAGATGAATGGAAGAATGGTCCTTGCATACAAACCGTGCCCAGCATTAGGAAGTAATGACAGGGTAAGTATGAGATTAACTATAGGCACATATAACATCGTTAGAGAGTATACAGTGAATACCTTGTTTATCACTTCACCTTCAAGTTTTGGATTCTTCTCCATGCCTAATCTGTATACGAATGATGGAAGATTTATCAGATAGGGATATTTCTCCAATAATGTATATCTGAAATGTATTATTACCAAAAACAGTACAAACACTGTCCAAAATATTGCAGGTATGACCAACAGTGAGGTTTTCGGACCCAAAGCATTATGATTTAAGTTCAAGTGGTTAGGTATGGTACTGGGTAACATTTGATAATAATGAGCAAAAATTAAAAGTGCTATAATATTTACTATAAGTCCGCACAGTAATGTGATCCTTGCGAACCTTGACAATGGATAATGTGTTACTTTCATGGAATGACACTGTAAGTGTGCGTAGTTTATCTTTAAATAAGCATGTTTTGTGCTAGAGTGGTTTAGAGCCATCTGTTTAGTCAAAGCAATATAAAGAGGTAATGCCAGTACGTAATTATAAGTTGGGCAGGAGTAGAGTCATTCAGAAGAAATGCCAAATTTGAGGGTGTGTGAAAAGTAGTTTTCACTTGGCATTACCAGATTCCCCACTCTAGTCCCAACAAGAACATTGTGATTTTTGACATTTATATAGATTGTTTTATTTCCGAATTTATTTACTAATATTTCGGATTTCAGTAGCAGTTTATTGAGAAAGAATGTCTAAATGCCCTATAGTCTTATTTTATGTTCCACATATATTTGTAATATCGTTTTGGATCGAGATTTCTCAAAGGAAGCAAGCCTTTTACAGGCTTTAGAATTATCGCACGTGTTATATGTGGATTGTTGTTTCTTAGAAGGTGTGAGTACCATTTAACTCCGAAATTAAGTGCATCGTCGAGAGTTCTCCCATAATTGAACACACACAAACGTGAACTACCACTTAAAACTGCTACAAGCGGAGTGGCGTTTATGAGGGGAGGCGTTTCTATTTCGCTTTGATTATGTTTTCGTATCGCAGGAAAAAGTTCACCGACAGTATTCTTATTGAATCTGTATCTCGTTAGAAAAGTGACAAGGAAACCTGGAGGATCCTGTATTGCAATCGTAAATCTTTCTATTACTCCTTCTTTAGAAAGTCGGAACACCCTATATCTTATTGTGTCTTCGTTTATTCCTAATTTTTTACCAATGTCTCTGTAACTAATCCGAGAATTTTCATTAAGAAGCTTTAGTATTTGTTTATCTTTACTATCAATCCCTTTGACAAATTCTGCAAAATTATCATTCATGGGCATGTATCCTAGATGCACTTGCACATAACTTGATGGATATAGTTCAGGCAAATACTCTGAAAGATTTGATGCCAGATTGGTTTCCCATTGTATGTAGTTATCAGATGTGTCGGCAGCAGCAAATATGAATAGATCAAAACCACCTTTAGCCATGTATACATTTTGTGAATAAAGATCATTCTTGAAAAAGTCGATAAGAAATGACTCGTTTGGTTTTTTGCCAAATTTTACCATTATGAGATGTTTCTCTTCAAAACCCATCTTATCCATATTTACTTCAAGCGTAAACCTGATGCCTAACTTATCCACCAATCGATTTAACAGTTTGTTTGCCTTTGCCGGAGAGCAATTAGCAAGGGTTGCCAAGCGTGCCAGGCTTGTTCTAGAATACGCACTTAGTTCTTTGAGTATGAGTTTTTCCCTATTTGTCAAATCAAACTCTTCCACCATATATTATTCGTTTACTATTAAACATAAAAAAGTTGGTACTGAAATCCTAAAATAATGTAAATAAATTTCGATAAAAGCAGTGGTTTTAAAACTTAAAAAGACCACTGAGTATTATGGATTCAGGATACAAACCTTTGCTTGCTCTTGCTTCGATAGTATCCATATACACGTTATACACGATACTGCTACAGATAGGCGGAAGCACGATAGGGCTTATTCCTCAACTATTTTATGCTTTCTTGTTGGGTTTTGCGGCTTCTCTGACAATCAGTCTTATTATGGATAGAGGAAGGGGTCTTGTTTCGATGATAAGCAAACCGAAGATACTCGTGGCAATAATTGTTGTAGGCATAGTAAACAATGCATTGAATAGGTTCTTGCTAGGTGAAGGGACTCTTGGTACAAATCCCAGCATATCTTCCATAATACAACGCAGTTGGCTCATCGTTGTCGCACTGCTTACCCCCCTTGTATTGAAACAAAAAATAAACAGGATGCAAATGTTTGCAATACTAATAGGCTTCATAGGAGTGTATATCGTAGTAAGCGGTGGAACCCTGCTAAGTTTTGATTATGCACAAGCCCCATACATGGGATTCGTGTTTATTTCTGCAATGTGTAGTGCGTTTGCAACACTCGCAATGAGCAAATACACATTTGACATTTATGGAGCAACTGTCCTTTTCAACCTTGCTTCGCTTGTGTTCATGGGATTGCTAGCCATGACAACACATACGAGTTTGATTGTTAGTTTTCCTGTTTCAGCAGTTTTTTCAGTGGCATTCTTCGGCATATTCGGTTTTGGGATAGCTACAAATCTGTATTACCATTCGATAAAGATGTACGGACCGCAGATGGTTGGCAATGCTTTGCTTGTAATTCCATTTGGCACATTCATTCTTTCTGCAGTTATTCTTAACACGCCAATCAGAATTTATTATGTATTATCTGCAATCTTTATCACTGCAGGCATAATTCTTCAAAAATACTATTCGGCAGTTCCTGAAAGAATAACTTCAAAGCAAAAGCTGGAAAAAATAACAATATATGACATTACTGGAGCATTTGCAAAAAACAAAAATCCAGCAATTGCAAACCAGATATTCGGAGGCAATAAGGCATTGGCAATAAAGTTGGATGACGTGCCTGATAAAAACATAGACTACAGCATATTCGACAAATATGGATGCGTGGCCTTTACAACAAAAAGTCCACACAGGAATGTGAAAAAGTACGAAATAGATTTTGTAAGCAGGTTGATGAAACTCAAGGAAGGAGAAACTGCACTTATAGGGTTGGGCAATCCGAAGAAACTAGAAGATGCATTTGAAGAGTTCTTCGGATTCTGACATACTCCCACGATTCAAATCGTGGGGTTCTGGGTGATTCAATGACCACTACGTTTACAGAACCTTGCGAATTTCAAGGTCGCAGAGCATCCTTGCGTTGCCTTTTTAGGAGTATCAGTGCTCCCTTTGCATACATCCCTGTCTGTATGCAATCGGGACATGTTCTTAATCAGCATCTTTGGATGGATACTGGAACATTCCCTACTGTGGATTTCATGCCACAGTCCATTAACCTGACGCAGGTTGCGCTTAATTCTGGATACTCCTTTCGGATGTATTTCAGACATACGCAACTGACATTGATGATATTATGACGGCAGACTATAAAAGCATTCGCATTCATCCCACGATTGGAAATCGTGGGCTTTCTGCTATGCATTTTTGTAATAATAAACCCAAAGATAAGTTGCTCCCATCGGGATTTGAACCCGAGTTCCGGGGTTGAAAGCCCCGTGTCCTTGGCCGGTTTTGTCGTCGTTTTCTAGCTCCATTCTAGCACCGAATTTTGGATAAAAATTCGCCAGCGATCCTAGCGGATTTGAACCCACCATATAACTCATCGAGGTTATTTAAGCCTAGACGGTTCGAATTCGTGAGAGTTCGAATCCATAGTTTTGCCCATTTATTAGTCATTCACGAGCATGTGGTGGCAATCCTTTATAACGATTCCAATATATTTGTTCAACTTGTTTTGAAAATCCTTCTATTCTAAGTGGCGAGCTAGGCTCTGGTGCATGCGAATCAATATTTCCAGTTGCTGGGTCCCATAGGACTAACGCTATCGCTTCAGCCATATATAATCCATTATTAACATTCACTCTTTTAGCGAGTCGCTCAAGTGTCTCAGTTATTGCGGATAATTGCACTTTTGCTGCACAAGGTTTCGGTATGGCTACAACAAAAGTTACTAGTGCGTGTGGAAACCTAGAGTGCACAGTGGTGGCCTCTGTAGATATATCATTAACCATATTTTGCCAGTTCTTCATTACACTTTTTGTATCATTTAACGTCTTCGTGTCATGCGCAAAGCGAACACCATCGGGGCGATAACCAACATCAAAGTTTTGTGGCCTAACACCTCCAATTACCCGCATAGGGCCAACTTCGACACAATTTGGTTGTGGTGGTGTCAAAGATGTACTATTAGGTTTAACTACAGATATACTACCAAGCATCTTTGCAAGTGCGTCTCCGATTGCATCATCAAACAATCCACCTAATTCCGATGAAGAATATGGTGGGGTTCGTTTTAGGCTACCGCCGTTCTGTTTCCATTTGGCACCAAACGGTGCAAGTTTAGACTGCGGTATATTTATTTTCGGCATTGGGCTGAGTAATGGCATTCTATTACCTCATAATACTGCTTGAGCAATCATCTTATTCTTATTGGTTTCTGAGCGTCTTCCGTTTCTACGGTCTCTTAATTTTTCCCATATTCCTCTTACGGATTTAACTTCCTTTCTAGTAAGTCCAAGTCCCTCGTAAAGTAGGATTTCGTCGTTCACTTCCAAAACATCATATATCGAACCTTCTGCTAAGAATTTGTTAATGTGATTTATATCTAATCTAGATGCCCCTATTGTTGGTATTGGTAGCCTCTCTGCTTCTCTAGGTTCAAGTTCTAAAATACCACCTCCATAGCTTCTACCTAGTATCTCAGAAAAAGCAAACGTCGCTGAATTTAAGAAGGCAGCAGCGACAAGTTTCTGTTCAATATTATTCTTGAACTTTACTCTATGAATTGTATCGGTGCAAGTCGCACCAGAATTATTCAAGATCAATTTAGGGTAGTTATTTATTTGTCGAAGAAGGAAGCCGTCCGGCACCCAAATTGAAGGAATAGAATACCAATAATTACGTATCCTACACTTATATCCTTTATTTATTCCCAACCTTTCACCATTTTCAATATATTCTTGTAATTCTAATGAAAGATTTTTAGAAGGTATACTAGGTACACTAAGCAAGAATGCAGGATAGTTCTCTTCGATATTTGATTTCAAATTTGTATCTGAGAATATTATTCCAGATAAATGCGCTGAACGTGAAACGAGCGGTATTGTATGCTTTATAAGTTTAGTATCTGTGATTTTCTGCTTATTCATAACAAAAAAGTCATTAAGACCAGTAACAATTCCTACATCAACCTCGGCTAGCTCACCTAGTCTCTTCAGATGTTGGTCAGAACGTAATTTACGTATAAGCGATATTTCCTCTATGTTGAGAAAATATTGGGTCCATTTTTCATTTGTATGATCGAGAGGCTTTAATTCATCTTCAGAAAATGATGGATGTTTATAGAAAGCTAGATTTTCCATATTATCCATTTCAACAGTTCGTATACCCCTACGCTCATTTCCGTTTTTTTCACCAAGAAGTAATATTACCTCTTGTTGTGCTCCGTCAAATAACAGTTTTTTGAATGTGACTAAGGTCAATCGGCTTAATCTTTCGCTCAGAAATTGTCTTAATTCTGATGCATAACTTACTTGCAATAGCTCAGCAGGTATTACCATCCCTATCTTGCCGTGATTTCCAAGAAGAAGTGTTGATCCGACCAAAAATGGCACCCATGCGTTTGTCAACTTTGTTGGGTGCAATCCAGCAGCACGCATGATATTGAAAGCTATTATTCTTTGTTCCTCTGGAAAGTTTTGGTAACGTATGAACGGTGGATTACCAACTATCACGTCAAAATTATTATCTGTTTTAAGTTGTTCGTTACAGAATTTGAAAAAATCTGTAGTAATAATTTGTGCTTCTGATTCATTAATACCTAATTTTTTTATGCGATTTCGTGCTCTATTTGACTCGTCAAGATCAATTTCAATTCCCACCACACTCCCGGAACTTGCTTTTTTATTAGACTCTAAAGTATCTAGTCTATTTACTACTGATTCTAAGAAGTTACCATCTCCTGCACTTGGTTCTAAAACTTTAATTCCACGTGAATTTACTGCCCAAGCTACTATAAAATTTGCAATAGGCATTGGCGTATAATAACAGCCACGCAATTTCTTTGACGATGGCGGAATTTTCATAATATCACAGGTTAAGAGAGAACAAAATCTTTATGTTTTTCATGCACATAATCTAGAAGTTTTTTTAGATCCATCTCGTTAAACTTTTTAAGTGATTGTAGGGATTCCTCAGTATTTTTATTTATACTTTTTGCTATTGCTTTCCCTGTCTCCTTACCATATTCTGTTAATGAAAAGTCCATTCTTCTAACCTCTTCTTGTTCTGAATTGAATGGTTTAAACACTGTTTCTGATATTTCAACAAGCCCTAATTTTTTTAGCTCTAATGTAGCATAAGTAATCTCCTCTGAATATGGACCATACTTTTGTGGTGCAAAAACAAAAAAATCTTTAATAGCTACATTAAGGTCATATTTTAACATAAATAATAATTTTTCAAGTCTTGTAATGCCCCTTACCTCCCCGAGAGTATAGAGAAGCGCAATCACCCATTTGTATTTGAGATCAGACATATTATTTTTGAAGGCACCCTCAATTGTTCTAACCATTTCTGCAATGCCCTTTCCCTTTTCAGTGAGCTGAAGCATCCGTTTGAATGGAAAATCCTTTGCATTTTCTTCATTAACAAGTTTTTCTTTCACAAGCTCATTTATGCGATCTTCGACAGTAGTAGCACTTCCACCCACTTCACTCTGAATTTCCTGAACGAATTTAGGTTTTTCTATTAAAGACAACAAGATATCAATCCCCTTGCTTCGCTGCATCACATCCATCTAGTTCACCTACTACGTATTACATAAAACGTAAAGCTTTAAATAGATGTATGTTGAATACAATATTACGGGGCCGAAGATAGAGAAATTAGGGTAAATGTGATATCATGATAGTTTCACCGATTGAAGCTGCTGCTGGCGGAGCATTGATTGTGTTCCTTATTCTCTTTTTAATATTAAAGAGCGTAACAAAGGCAGGCATTGCTTTTATAATAGTCCTTGCCATTCTCTATCTCTTACACTTGTGATCGCCCCGCCTAGGTGCTAATATGCAAATAAGAAAGAAATTGATAATTGAAGGATCTAGACAGGAGAATGTGGATGCTCTAATAGACACAGGTGCCTCAGTAACCCTACTTCCTAAGAATATTGCAGATAAAATAGGGGTCAAGTATACTGGCGAAACACAATCTCTAGGAGGAGCGTTTGAGGGATTAGGCGACGTTGCAGATGTAGCGGTAGTAAATATCAGATTTCCTTTTCTTAACAACCTAAACTATCTCGCCAGAGTGGCTGTCAGCGCAAAGGCAAAGGATATCCTTATAGGATTAGATATTCTAAATCCTCTTAGCATTATTGTAGACACAAAGACACATGAACTAAGGATAAAAAATGAATCTGCGGATGCGATTATTGGAGGTCTTGCGTTGGTTGGTGTAGGTGCAATAGCATATTTAGTTTTAAATGCACTTTTCGGTAAGAAGAAATGAAAGAGTTTGATATTTAGGTGTTGGAATGCCTGGATCAGAAAACGAAGGACAAGGATATAGAAAATTGCTGTTGCATGCTGAAAGTAACACAAGAGGCATGACGAAATGGCCTATTTCGATACGCGCGGAACATATGGAAGAGCACGAGAATTTCACTGATGGCGTCTTTTATGTGCCATTCAAACGTGAACTCACTCTTGAAAATATAATAGTCCCTCCGTACTATGAATTTGCCAAAAGAGGTAAATTGATACTAACTATAATTAACGGAGGCTACGAACAGAAGATTGAGTACAATTTTAACAAGAATGGTAGAGAACCGATACCGGATGTAACATTAAAAGGAGGTTATGCACTGTCTGCATACCTCGAAGTTCCAGCAGATATTGCAGAGAACAATTTTGGCTCTTATCATGGTGCAGCGATACACCTACTGTTTACTCAAAATAAAAAACTCTGAATCTTTTCCTTGGGGTCGCCCAGCTCTATCGCCTTGCTTCGCAAGGCTCACGAGGGGCTCCCAAGCTAGCAACCTAGCAGATTAAGGCACCTCTCGGCGTTTTGGGTGGGGGCAAAACGCCTCTTTGAGCAGCCGTAGCCACCGTCCGAAGCATAAGCTTCGACGCACCCGAAGGGTGCGAGGTGGCGTAGGCTCAACTCTACTCGATTTCCCAAAAATCTCGTGAAATATGCGGTTTTGCGACTAATGGTGAGTTTTACGAGGGAAAACCACTTAAAATCGTGTCAGGAAAGGGCATTTTACTCTACTCAAATGCCCCAAAAACTCTACTCGATTGAGTTTTTGTCTTTACTCTACACGATTTTGCAAAACCGCTATGCTGATAGCCGAAAAACGACTAAGGGGGAGTAAATCGACGACAAACGTCTCGAAATTTTGCCGAAATAGGTCAAAAAACTCTACATGAAAGGCCATTTTTCTCTACATGCTCCTATTTCTGGCCTTCCATATCTATGATACGCCGTTTAAGCCTCTCGGCTTGCTGGGAGAAGGTATTGTCTATCTCTTGGTATAGCTCCTGCTTGGTTGTGCTGATGTAGGTTTGCGTTACACCCGTGCTTCTGTGTCTAGCGAACTTGCTGGTCAGCACCACGTTCCCGTTAGTCTGCTTGGCGAAGCTGGTTATAGCGTAATGGCGTAGGCTGTGGGTGGTTAACCTGTGCAGCCTTCTGGGAGTCCTGCTGTAATTGGTCTCGTCGCTGGAATCGTATACCTCGTCCAGACCTGCCTTCTGGACGTAGTACCGGAAGCTGTTCCTTACGTAATCAGTGCTTAGGTACGGCTCATCCCTATGGCTGTATTTGCCCTCTTCCTTGAAGAAGAGGTAGCCGTCCTTCTGGATGTACTGCTCGTACTGCTGGATGTACTCCAAGGTTAGCTTGAAGAGAGGCATCGGGACAATAAGAGTATTGAGAGTATGTGCCTTCTCTGTACGTATTTTCAACTCCCTGCTGTTGAAGTCTATGTCCTTGACGTTTACCTTTACCGCTTCGCCTATTCTGAGGCCAAGCTGCGCTTGGTAGTAGAATAATAGCCTCAACTTCGGATTGTTTATCGTTCGGAAGAAAGACTGTACCTCCTGTTCCGTGAAGCCTTTGTTGAGGCTTCCGTATTTCGGAGGCTGGTTCCTTGCGAACTTCTTTAGGAACTGTTTATGTACTATGCGCTTGACTTCTTTGATCTGGTGATGCGTTAGCTTGGGCAAGACCGAATACATGGTGTCTATAAGCTTTCCGTATTCGGATACGTTTTCGGATTTGAACCCACCTAGCTTTTCTTTCTTTCGCTTTCTCCGAGATTTGAACCCACTTTTGTCGTCGTAGATTTCGTTTGCTCCCATCGGGATTTGAACCCGAGTTGCGGGGTTGAAAGCCCCACGTCCTTGGCCGGACTAGACGATAGGAGCAAGTAGATAAAAATATAACATAGCATGTATATAAAGATTACAATTTGCTGTGAAACTGATGGGATTCTTCTTTTGCATTGAAGGCATAGACGGAGCTG
>JAJZIU010000030.1 GCA_021810455.1 Microcaldota archaeon | reverse complement strand
AACATTTGCACCAAAGGCAACTGCTGGAGGTTGTCAGGTTGTAAAGAATTCAGAATTGGGAATAAGTAATCTTGAAGGAAGCTGCAACAACCAGATGCCGCAGTATGTCGCACAGTTTGATGGTCAAAGCAGTTATATTTATGGTGATGGAAATTACTCCTTTCCTTTATCAAATTTTCAATGGATATATCCTGTAAATTTCGGTTCCAGCAACTTTCAAGTTGTATCCGAATTTGATGGAAATCAACTTACATGTGGTGCTTCTTCACCCTATTGTGGTGCATTACAACTTGCATTGACTACAACAGGAAACGTAGTTGTTTGGAATGGGGGATCAGACTTTGTAAGTAATTTTCAAATTAGTTTGAATAGATGGAGTTTTATTGGTTTTTCTATAAACTATACTTCCATATCAATATACACGAATGGAGAAAAACAACTTTTCCAAGTATCTACACCGTCTCCTGCTAACGGAGCTCCGATATTTACCATTTTTGGTGATCAAGCACAATATCAAGATAGAGATTTCAAAGGTATGATTGCGAATGTACAAACATATAACGGCACAGTTAGTTCATCAACAGTCAACACATTGTATTCGGAAGGAATAGGTGGAGTGCCCACTAGCACTAGAAATCTTGTCGGTTGGTGGCCACTAAATGGCAATGCTAATGATTATTCTGGAAATCAGAATAATGGTGTACCTACAAATGTTGTATTCACAAGTAATTGGTACGGAGGTTATACGCAGCCGTGACTTGTTGGCAGATTAACGATCACGTGGTTAATCTGGTTTAAACATGGAAACCAAAACAATTGTAAATAGGTCATTTTCTAAGTAGACTCAAAACAGTGTGCAAATCTTTGAGGCCGTTCAATTTTATCGCTCTTTCAAGATCATCAACAACAAAAGTGGCATCTCTGTGGAGTCCGTAGAATTCGATGTGAGTTACATCGTTAGCAGTTATAACAACCCCCGATTTGGGATTCTGGTTAGGAATTAATTTCAGTTTTTCCAATAGCACTTCTGCGGACCTTAGACCTTCATATGTGACAATGCTTCTTAGGTACCGAACGGCTTTGATCGCATTTCCATGAAGTGTACGAAACTCGTTTTCAGTAACGCCGTTTATCGAGAAACGTAATTGGTCATTACCCGTGCCATTGTGCGTTTTTCCCTTTGAAACAGGTTTCTGAGTTCCCGAATCAACGTATCCTACACCCGCTTTCATTTCAGGAGATACGCGTGCGAATAGAGTCATGTTGCCGTTCATATCCCTGGTTATGGGCCTTACGCCTATCCCTTCGGTTCTCCATAACCTGCGTGTGTTTGCATTGGACGGATTTTGACCTTGAACTTGCTGGACTGGGATGCGGGTTTTTTCATCTACTGGCCCTATTCCGCTTGTTTGCATAAATGATTCTATAACAAGCACAGAAGAAGGTTCAACAATAACCCAACGCTTCTCATCGAATATGTTCTTTGGAATAACAAGCAATCCTATGTTGCGCCTATTTATAACTTCTCCAGGAACATACTTTGACAGCAGTACCCATGGCTTATCTGAAGAGCTTGAGTCGGTAACATCCACATGCAGTGAAAATCTGCCGTTTTGTTCAGGATACACCAGAATCTCGTTCTGCCATGCCGGATAATAATTGCTGGCTATCTTGAGTTCTTTAGGAGTCATCTTGCCAATAGAAGATAAGACAGTGTCGTGATCGATCATAGAAGGCAATTTTCTTTGCATTTTAGCAAGTTCATTGAAAGCGCTTGCATAATCAAGCTTAAGGCCGTTCATTATTGTTATGTTTCCAATGCTGCTGAATCTGTTATTTCCATTTCCACGTTTGTAGCTATGTGTCATAAATCTCTCCGGGATTCTTTCTGTTGCACAAGAATTTGTATATCTGATAGATAATTTTAGATATAAAAACCGTTTCGGATAGATTTATAAGTAGTATCTATTCACTTCACCGTTGGAAGGGGAAGATGTATCACTTCCCCTTCTTTATGGGTTTTTTCTTTTTCATGATGAATCTGGCACCGATCACGATGATTACGACAACTATGACTCCTATTACAATCGGGGTTGAATCTGAACCTGCTGTGCCGCCAACAGTGACAAAGTAACTGCTGGAACCAGAGTACAATTGATTTGGAGCACCATTTGGTTGTTTCCACTGCTCAAACAATGTCACAGGATATGTGCCGGATATTCCATGCGGATCTGCGCTTACGAGGAAGGTCATATTGGCAGACTGTCCAGGAGCTATGCTTGGTATGTAGTAAGTGCTCTGCACAGGAGTCACGGGATATATCGTGTCTATGCTAACTTGAACCTGATTCGCAACTTCAGTTCCTGTGTTAGTAATAGTAAGTCTTACCGGAACGTTCGTTGAACCTGGAGATAGATAATACTTACCACTCCCTATGGTGAATAATGCTGCAGGAGCTACGGTAAGATTGATTGGTATGTTTTTCTGTACAAATGAGCCATAGTTAGATGAGTAGTAAGAGGTATTTGCTATAAGCGCAGGGTTTTCCGTAGAGTTTGCGCTTACTATTACGTACTCAGTTTCGGATGAGCCAGGTTCAAGGGATCCGATGAAAAAGTTCGACACGGAGCTCATAAGGCTCAAAGCGCCGCTTCCGAGTTTAACCGTAACGTTCTTCGCTTCTCCAGTACCTATGTTTTCTATCACCAAACCTATCGTCTGGTTGTAACCCGCGTACAGTGATTGTGGAGTGGTGCTTGACGGTTTAACTACGATGTTCGGATTCTGTATCACCACGCTTAAACTTGCATTAAGTGTTTGGTTAACAAGCTTGTTGCCTACACTCCTGTACGTTGCAAGCACAGGTATGTAATAGGTTGCATTTGTTATGTTTGAAGCAGTGTAGTACGTTGCCTGTGTGCTTGATGAGCTACCGCTTGAAAGCGTACCTATGTATAGTTCCTTGCTTCCTATAGGTTTGAACTCGTTAGTTCCGAGGAGTTCAAGTGTAAGGTTCTTTGCATCACCATAACCGGAGTTTATTGCTGTAAGCGTAACTGATGTCTGCCCTCCTGGAGAAACCGAAGTGGAAGCGGCGTTGAGACCCACGTATGGAACTCCATTAACATAAAAGCTAATGGGCATTGTGGACTGGCTTGTCACTGTTGTAGAGGTTGCACCTGTAGTTACCGTTTGATAGGTTGCAACAACATCAAGAGTGTAGTATCCGGAAGGCGTGTCTTCAGGTACGTGTATCTTGTATGTGAAGTAGTTGTTCAATCCGCCATATACGCCCTGGCCCATGCTGCTTATAAGATTTGAATACGCTGGAGAGTAGTTAAGAATGGGATAACTGCCTTGCAACTGAAGGTTGACATTCTGCAAGGTTTGCGTGTACGAATCGTAGATAAGAAACGTTATTGTGACGTTCTGACCAGCAACTACCGTATTTGGGTTAACCTGCAAATTTACAATGCTCAGTGCATTGTCTGCGCTTTGCGCGAATCCGAGGCCAATTAAGGCAAAGGCTATCAAAGCCAATGACATTTTCATCCTATCACTTGTAATCAGCATTCTTAAACAGTATGACACTTATCAGTATGGTAACAATTGAGAACATTATTAGTATGGCACTCGTAACAACGAATGTACTTAACGGAAGATACCCCTTCAGCATTACGTCCCTTAAGGCACCTGTAGCATAAGTCATCGGATTGTAAACGCTTACCTGGTACATGATAGGTGGAAGAGTGCTTGTTGGAAGGAATGCTCCTGAGAGAAACCACAACGGCATTGTTATCGCCATGCCTATTATCGAGTAAACCTCTATTTTACCAACTCTTGATGCCAATGCGGTTGCTATGCCTCCAAACCCGGTGGCGCTTATGAGCACGTACCATATTATGTAAGGAAGACCGGCTACGCCGCTTGCTATCGTACCACCAAGAACAAGGCCCACAACAAGCGCAACCATGGCGTTGACAAAGGACTGGGTGACACTGTAGGCGACTTTGCTTAGCAGTATCGAGGTTCTGCTTATGGGAGCAGAGAAAAATGCCTTAAGGTTTCCCAATTGTCTGTCTGTGATCAACGTCATGCCCCCGCTGTAAAAAGAACCAAAAGCAGCAACCATTATTACTATTCCAGCTATGAGAAAACTCTTGTAGCTGCTCGATGCCCCAAAAGCATAGTTTATACTGAGAGAATTACCGCGAATCTGCTGTATGCTGCCATGAGCATTGAATGATGATATCACGCTCTGAATTTGCGCTTCGACAGATTGAGAACCTATAGGGGATGAAGAATCGATGTAAACATTGACATTGCTATTGATTGAACTTCCAAAGTTAGGGGGGATTACCACAACTGCCAATACGTCGCCGTTTGCAAGAAGCTTCATCGCACTATCCTGCGTAGTAATGCTCACTATGTTGACTCCGCTGGTGCCTGATTCCAGCAGGTTCATGAACTGAACCGCGTTTGCGTTGCCTGCGAGGTTAACTATGGCTACAGGAGTATTCCTAGGACTGCTGCCGAGATTACCAAGAAACAGAATTAGGACTATGGGAAAAATCATTGACCGTGCTATGCTTGACCTGAAGTTTTTCTTGAGTATGAGTAATTCTCTAATATATAAGCTGTACGCATCTCTAAGCGTGCTCATTACATCATCCCGTGTCTTCCTCCTGCAAGCCATCTGTCGTTCTTGCTACTAGTTTCAACAGCGTCTCTCATCGATGTGCCCGTAAGTTTCAGAAAAACATCATCCAGTGTAGGTTCATGCATGCTTATGCCATCGATGTGTATTTTATTCTTTTCAAGTATGCCCAATAATTTGTTGATTTTTTTCATGGGGTCTGTGCCTATGTTTGCCATGACCTTGTTTCCAGTGCCTTTTGCGGATTCCAACCCCATATCCTTCATGAGTTTTTCTATGTGAGGGATAAGTTCCTTGTTGGCAGATATGTCTATAACGTTTCCTTTACCTATGCTTTGTTTGAGCTGCGAAGACGTACCTAATGCGATTATCTTCCCATGGTCTATTATGGCTATCCTATTGCAGAGATTGTCTGCTTCTTCAAGATACTGTGTTGTTATTAACACAGTAACATTGCGTGTTTCGTTGATATGCCTTAGAAGTTCCCACAGTTTCACCCTGTTCTGTACGTCAAGCCCGTTAGTAGGTTCGTCAAGGAGTATTATGTCAGGATCATGAACCAGAGCTCTGACAACGGCAAGCCTCCTCTGCATACCCCCTGAGAATGTTCCCGCATACTTGTCTTTGAAGTCGGTTAGTTCCGCGAGGTTTAGAAGTTCGTCAACCTTTTCATCGATTTTGTTTTCGCTTACATGATACAATCTTCCGAACAGAACTATGTTTTGCGCAGCAGTAAGTTCTGGCTCAATCAACGTTTCCTGGCTGACTATCCCTATGTGTGCCTTTCCAAGCTCCTGCTTGTTGATCATGTCTATATCTTCAACAGTTATGCTGCCGGAAGTTGGTTTTATCAAACCGAGTATCATATTTATCGTTGTGCTCTTTCCTGCTCCGTTAGGCCCCAGCAAACCGAATATCTCCCCTTTCTTGATTTCGAGGTCTATGCCGTTCACCGCGGTGAAGTCGTTGAACCGTTTTAATAATTTATGCAGCACTATTGCACTCTGAGCACTCATTCAAGTTCCCTCATTAGTTTCTTGGCTTCCTCAAGATAGCTCAAAAACAGCTTTTTTGATTCGTTTACAACCCTTAGCCCTTCATTTGTTACCACATACTCATTCTGTTTTCTTATCGTATCTTTTTTGGAGACGTTTTTGTGTTTTAGCAAGCCTTTCCTTTCGAGAGATGAGAGAGTGTTGTAAACTTCGTTTTTCGTAATTCTTTTTAACATTTCATAATGGCTTTTGCGGAACGCCATGAGTATTGCATACGGATAAGTTTTCCTATTTTTTATGCTTATCAGTATGAATATGCTGACAATGCCGTTTCTTAATTTTTTATCTATGCACTTGCCGTAAGTCCTCATGATCGCACAATTAGTTTAATTTTAAACTATTGAATAGATATATTAATCTATCTCAATTTTATGTTCCGTTTGGAATCAACTAAGTCCTATTATGGCAGTGCCTATCACTATTAAAACTATGCCCATCCATCTGAGAGGCACTATGGATTCGTTTAGTATCAGATATGCGAATATGCTGACAAACAGATAACTGAGTCCTTGAAAACCATAAGTCCAACTCAGTTTTGTTCTGCCCAAAACATAGAAGTAAAACACGGAAGATGCCAGATAGGACATTATTCCAAGGGAAAGAAACATGAAAAGGAATCCATGATCAACGAAACCCAGTTTGAATAGAAGCTGGCCTATGGCACCGAGTAGAGTACTAAGACCAAGTATAAGCACGTAAACCAATTTGTCTTTCATATGATCACGTCATCGTAACAAGGAAGATGCCTATGAATACAAGCAATAAGCCGACGATCTGATTCGCACTCATGTGTTCCTTGAGTGAAAATTTGGCTATAAGCAATACAAAAATAAAAGTGCTAGCAAACGCAGGATAGACAAATGAGAGTTCTCCTGATTTTAGCGCAAAGAGATAAATGATAAGACTTACAACGTACATCAATCCGGCAGTTATTAACCACGGGTATTTGAATAGGGAAAGGATTCCTTTGAGATTCATCTTGAACTTAGGAAGCGATCTCTTGAAGATGTACTGCGAAAATGCAGCTATCAACGCCGCAATTAGCGTAAGTATGAGTATGTAAAGTTCTCGCATGGAACCAGACATTATACAAGCGCAATATCTAAAAATCTCTTTGAAGGAGAGGGAATGTCAAATATAATAAGATTATTGAACAAATAAATGGATATGAAGGATGACAGTTTTTTCATAGTCCATTTCGGGGAACTTTGGCTGCGGGGCAGGAATAGAGGCACGTACGTCGCAAAGCTAATGAGAAATATAAAGGAGGCATTGCCTGATCATGAAGTTTCACTCTCTTATGACAAATTTATAATAAGGGGAAGTGATAGGGAAAAAATAAGAGACGTGCTTGACAGCACCTTCGGGGTTAGCAACTATGAGATAGTGTACGAAACCAAACCGACATTAGGCGCGATAAGCAAACTTTCAGTCAAATTGTTGAAAAAGATGAATGCTCCGATAAAAATAGACGCACACAGATCCTACAAAGGATTGGAATTCAACTCTGTTGATGTAATAAAACACGTTGTTGAAGCGGCAGAAAAAGCAAATGTGAAACTGTCAATAAAAGATTATCATTCAATGCTGAACATAAATGTGGGAAGAAATTCCGCATTTGTTTCTGTGGAAAAGGTAAGGGGAATGGGAGGCTTGCCTGTTGGAACTAGCGGAAAAGGAGTCGTACTGCTCTCTGGAGGAATAGATTCTCCAGTTGCGGCGTGGTACGCAATGAAGAGAGGAATAGAACCAATATATCTACACGTTCACGCGTATCCTGACAACGAAGAGGCAGAAACCTCAAAAATATCCGACATAATAAAGGTGCTGTCAAAAAACAGTAAGCATTATAAGTGCTATTTTGTGCCTTCGCACGTATTCCAAATGGCTGCAATGAAGACAAAAAGGTACGAGCTCATAATGCTTAAGAGATTTATGATGCTTCTTGCAGAAAAAATAGCCGAGTTGGAGAATGCGGATCTTATTTTCACAGGAGAAAGTTTAGGACAGGTTGCATCACAGACTTCATCAAATATAAACAGTGAAAGCCATGGAATAGGAAAAGCAATACTAAGACCGTTGATAGGATTGGACAAACTTGAGATAATCGGCATTGCTAAAAAGATAGGTACGTACGAACAATCGATACTTCCTTATAAGGATGTTTGTTCCATAAACTCGAAAAACCCAAAG
>JAJZIU010000029.1 GCA_021810455.1 Microcaldota archaeon | reverse complement strand
AATGAGTAAAGCCATGTTTTAAATACTTTAACCGAGAATCGATAGCATTATGCCCGAGTAGCTCAGTGGTAGAGCGCCTGGCTGTTAACCAGGAAGTCGCAGGTTCGATCCCTGCTTCGGGCGATGCGCTTCAACATTAGTACTGTTAGTCCCTGCGCCTGGAGTTTTTACGGCTCGGTTGTTTATAATCCAGGCTTATGGCGCCAAACATGGCCAGTAAGCCTAAAACCATAAGCACGAGGCCAACTGCAGCAAAGACTCCGGCTACTGGAACTATTTTACCGGAACCTATCCCGAATAGAAAACCGCCTGCCACAAGAAATCCTATACTATTTTTGTTTATTGAAATCGTTGTTGTATGACTTTGACCGACCACATCACTCACAATTTAATTGTTGCTTTAAAGGTATTTAAAATATTTGCCTGAGATGCGCCTGACGCGCATATTGTGCTTCTGGCGATGCGCTTCAGGTACGACCCCTGCCACAGGCTATAATTTCACATGCGTGCCTCTATGCTTCAGTGCTGCTTTGTATGTCTTGTCAAGCCATTCGTCAGCACTATTCGAACTCCTGGCCAACGCGTCCACGTCAACGTCATAAGACAATATTAATGCGCCACAGCTGGAACAGGTAATATACGATAAGATTATCTCCTCGTCGCTGCAACTGGTTACTGCATTTCTGAACTGAGGTATGGTCATCTGCCTGCGCGAATTTTTGTTAAACTCCCTAACGGCTTCCTCAGCCTTGCTCAGTTGCTTTCTTCTCAACTCTTCAGCCAGTTCGTGCTTGTTCATGTTCTACGCCTTGGAGCATCACACCCTCATGTTTTCCATAGCCCCATAATATCTATGCCTTAAAAAACTTAAAGATATTGCGAATTCATCTGCGGAGATGTGCTGGCGGCGCATATTGTGCTTCTGGAGATGCGCTTCACTTCCAACCCCCGCTCCACAAGCTACGATTTCCCATTGCGTGCGCCGAGTGCCCATTGCACGAATGTCAATGCCTCTATGCTCTTTTCTACAGTCAGTGCTTTATCTATCACATTAAAAGTTACCAACACGCCCCTCTTGGGCCTAAGCTCCTTCATAGCGCTTAGGAGGGGATGCAGTTCTCTTTCTATATTCTTTTGATTAAGTTCGTAAGTTACCTGTATAAGCTCTGTCACTGATCCTCCTTCTGAAATCACAAAATCAACCTCACCATCCTTGTTATTCAGATAGTTTATCCCCATGGATGGATTCTGCTCCTTCCTGCGCAAAAGCTCAATTAATACGGCATTTTCCAGCAACTTTCCGTATTCGAGGTTGGATATCAGCAAGCTTATTATCGCATTGTCAACAACGTACAGTTTCTTTCTAGACTGGTTTGATCTCTTGAAGCCCTTGAAGAATTGCAAAAGCTGGTAGAAGAGAAACGTCTGTTCGCCAAACTTGATAAAGTTGTTTATCGTCTGCCTGCTTATCCCAAGATTCTGGCTCTTGAAGTAATTGTAGAGCTTTACGGTACTGAATCCACTGCTATATGTGTTAATCGCATATCTGAAGACCATCTCCAGTCTGTTTGCATCTTCAATCCTGTACCTGCTTATTATGTCTCTGTACAATATAGCATCGTAATAGGAACTTATTATCTTCTTCTTTGTTTCACTATCTGCTTCAAATGCTGTTTCCGGAAACCCACCATTTATCATGTATTCTTTTGCTAAAGCATTGACCTTATGGCGTTCATCACTGTATAAGATATCTTTCCCCATCTTCATGCCTTTTGCGGATAGGAACTCTCTGAAAGAGAAAGGATACAGCACATAAGTTATGTTCCTTCCTACCAATGAAGTGGCAATTTCTCTGCTTAGGAGTTTGGAGCTAGAACCCGTTATAAATATCCTGTATTTCTTTGAGTCGTATACCCTCCTAATCCATAGCTCCCAATTCTTTACGTTCTGTATTTCATCCAAGAACAAGAAAATGCTTACGTCCTTTTTAGGCGATGATAGCTCATGATAAGCGCTCAGTATATCATCAAGATCGCTGCTTGCCAGATTCATTAACCTATCATCATCAAAATTTATGTAAAGTACATTCTCCCTAGGCACTCCGGTTTCAGTCAGTTTTTTTATTGTGTCGAAGAGCAGGTAAGTCTTACCTGCACGTCTTACTCCAGCTATTGCTATGACCTTATCTGCATTTAGGTCTATCTTCACATCCCTCGCTACAGTTTCTGGCAGTTTTCTAGCAAGCCATTCACTTATAACATAGCGGAACTCTTCCTTCATAATGTCTTATATAGGAGACATAAATATTTAAATATTGTCTCTTTCATAAGACATTATAAAATGCGTTGTTGGAGATGTACCTGACGCACATCTTGTACTTGGCGCTGATCAAGAATGGTCCATCGCCCAACATAGTTTTTAGTATCCCAAAGCAAAGGCTTAAATATATAGTATATTATATACTAGCTATAGGTATTATATAATGTCTGAGGAAGTAACAACAATACAACTAAGCAAGTCGGTGGTGAAGGCGCTGAAGCAGATCAAGAAATACCCAAGGGAGACTTATAGTGAGATAATCTTAGGCCTTATAGAAAGCGCCAAGGAGACGAAAGAGTTCGATAAGTTTGTCCAGGAATCCCAAAAAACCAAAATGAAAGAGCTATGGGGAGAAGGGGATTACTCGGCGTGGGAGCATGCCTAAGTCTGGAGATGTGGTAATAACAAGGGTACAATTTGCAGATGGCGAAGACTCAAAGATTAGACCCGCGTTGGTGCTATTCGAGGAGCTAGGTAACATAGTCATAGCAGGGATAACCACAAACCTTCAGATGAAAGGGATACGCATCTCTACAAACGAAGGAGCAGCTCAGTACAGCGTGATAAAGTTGAATTATATATTCACAATCACAGATGGCACAATAATAAAAACTATCTTCCAATTAAGTCCCGAGAAGAAACGTCTTGTTTTTGAGGAATTCGTCAAGAAGCTTGGATCTTTGAAAGATTAAGTGGCATATCCGATGCAAACCTATTATCGGAGATGCGCCTGTGGCGCATGTTATGCTTGACCCGTATCTCAAATCAGCGAAAGGAAAATCTGCAGGGGAATTATTTTAATATCGGTTTTAACATCGTAAGTTTTCTTGCTTAGAAGCACCTTGACCTTAAAGTCCACTTTAGGAAAGTCTGATGGTGTCACCTTCTCCTGCCACTTCAGTTCAAAGCCGAAGTCACCCAGAATAAAATCTATTTCCCTGTTTCCTGAAAAGAAGCTTATTGAAGTCTTAGGTTCGGAAATTGCCTTGCCTCTGTTTGCAAACCTGTAAAGATGGTTGAATAGTATCCCTTCGATAACTTTCGGTTCGCTTCCGCTATCTATAAAGTTCATCTTTTTGGAAAACATATTGTAAAGCATAGGATCACAAAAATAGATCTTGCGCTCTTTCCTGAACACATACTTTTTGCCAGCTACAGGGAAAACACTCTTGGTTACAAACAGGTCTTCAAAAGATTCTATGTATTCTCTGACTGTAACATGCGACTTCACTCCTTGCATCTGTGCAATTTTTGAAAGGTTTACTTTTGATGAGTAACTTTCAATAATTCCGTAAATCACGGCTGTTGCAATTTCAACGCTCTTGTTGGATTTGCTGACATCCGAAACGAATGCATTCCAGTGCACATCATAAAGTTCCATACTTACTTCGTTTTTGCTTAGATACTCAAATATTGCATCCGGATATCCGCCTGTTTTAATATAAATATTAAACCATTTTGTTATCTCGTCGAAATGGGTTACCATTTTATTGCAATTCTTTAGGACTTCGTTGATATCTGTAGTCTTATGCATTTTTACGTGTTGTTTTAACATTTCTGACCCAAAACTCAGTAAAAATTCGCTGAAGGACAATGGCAGGAATTCCCTGAATTCTATCTTTCTTCCAGGCATAAGTTCCTTTTTTAGGTTAATCGACGATGATCCAGTAATATGTAGTGTTGCCTTTGCAGAAGTATCTGAATCTAAGAAGCCCTTAATCGCTCGTTGCCAATCCTCTACAAAGCTTACCTCATCAAGATAGAGTATTTTCTTTCCACTCCCTCTAACAAATGTGTTAATTACGTCAGATATCTCTTCATAATTCCTTGTTGTATCAAATGAAAAGTACAATATCGAATCGGGACTTACATTACCTTTCATTATTTTCTTGTATATGTCAAATTTGAAAGCTGTTGTCTTGCCCAACTGCCGGGGACCTATCAGTACCGTATTATCGCCTATCTCAAATTCTATCTTATTTCCTGTCTCAAGTACTTTCTTTACTTTTGAATCATTCTCAATGGCCCTTTTGTCTACCCACCACGGATTTTGCATCGCCAGTCGCTCTATATCCATATTTGATATTTAAATATCAAGTTATTTAAACCTTTTGATATTACTATATCAAGTTTTGAATAATATTGTATGAGACGCGCCTCAGGTTATACTCCTGCAGAATCGTGGTGTAAACTATGCTTTGTGGGCTAACTTTTCAGTCCTGAGTAATTCATTTAACCTGGCATACCTCTTGAGTATGTTGTTAAGTATTTTCTCCATTCTTAGTGTCATTCAATCAACTCTGAGATCCGCGCTTTTACTTCCTTTTTACTGGGCTTATTCTGCGCGACTTCGTATAAATGCTTCCTATATCTTCATCCTCTCTCTGCTTTATTTTCTTGCCATTCGTTTCCAGGATGAGCAACATCGCATTGAAGCCAGTCCTCTTGTTTCCTTCAAGGAATGGGTGTGATGTTATAATACCATATAATATCACTGCTGCTTTATCTAAAAGAGTTTTGGCATTCTTCTCTTTCTTGATCAAAAAGTGTAGGCTACTTGCTTGTTACATAATTATATATCAACGCAGCTATCACGGCACCTACTATCGGCCCTATCCAATAAACGTACCAGTTTGCGAAATGCATTGATGCTATTGCTGGTCCAATTGCTCTTGCAGGATTCATTGCAGCTCCGGTAAATACTCCTCCAGCCAATACGTCCGCAACAACTGTCAATCCTGCCATAAGTCCTCCCAATCTCGGGGCACGTTTGTTAACTATGGTTTCAAATATTACAAAAACAAGGAAAAATGTCATTATTGCCTCAAGTCCTATTCCTTGCAAAATGTTTGTGCTGTGGCTCAATGTAGGCGTGCCGTAGTACACCGCACTGCCTGCTGCTGTTGGGAATAAGCTAACTATAAGCGCACCTGCAACAACGGCTCCAAGAACCTGTGCCACTATGTAACAAGCTGCTTCATAAGTACTGATCATTTTTGAGAACCAAGCAGCTATGGTCACTGCTGGATTTATGTGTCCTCCAGATACGTCTAGTGCAACGGATATCGCAAGTGCAAGGCCTAGTCCGTTAGCAAATGCAATAACAATCAAAGATGGGTAGTTTGGTGAAAGAAACTGTGTAGCTACTACCGAACCCGCTCCTACAAAAACAAAGAGCAAGGTACCTACGAATTCTGCTGTGAGTTTCTTACCAAGACTAATATTTTTGGCCAATTAAGCACCGTCTAATATTCTGCTCCCGATTTTATAAAGACAACCTATACAACAAAAAAATAATAATATGCAAAAGTCTGAAGGTCTACTAATAAATATATAAATCTTAAATCCATGGTGATAGCGGGGATATTTTGGCTCAAAAAGCAACACGTGTACCCGCTCCGCAGGAAACTTCTGGTTTTGCATGGAGAGTATCACTTTCCATCTTGGTGGTATTCGGATGGATCATATTCTTGGTATTATGGCTCATATTTTATGCTGAAGTCTTCAACGTATATCAGAACCTAGCAATCATTCTTGTATCAATTCTAATTGCTCTTGCAATACTTGCTGCATCATGGGCATTTTGGGGGATTAAGTACGGGATCAAGTACTGAAGAGAATGGGAAAAATACAACAAATAACCTTCAACGTATTGGCCAATTCATCATTTGAATTGTGATTATTTGTGTTTTTCAAGCACTCTTATCTTCTCAACTATGTACTGCGGCACTGGAACAGCCTTCCATTTTTTGCTGTCTATCGCTACTTGAACTATGTATCCGTCACACACCACACTTCTACCTTTGTGTATTTTAAAACTAAATCTGATCGCCTTTTGTCCAAGAACTTCCGCATTCACATACGTGTGTAATATGTCTCCCAGACGTGCAGGCGTATGGTACTCTGCTCTCGATTCAACCACCACAAACCATACCTTTTCACTTATCATGGGGAATTCTGAATTTAAGAAAGTTTTTGAAAACTGTTCAAAAGCGTCTGTGAAAAACCTATAGTATCCTGCATAATGCACCACACCCTGCGCATCTGTATCGTATATTCTTACTCTTTCATTCCACACGAACGTTTTATTCTTCATTTTCTATGTTTTCTAAATCCAACGTTAATAATGTTTTGCATATTTGTATATATTCACAATACATGTTCTGCAAAAGTTCTTCCGAGTTTGTATAATGCTACGTCAATGCGTCGGACACTTTTTTATAAGTTATCTTGATGAATAAGGATCAACACACGGTAGGTTAAATGAGGTTGGGATGGCTTATAGGAGGCGCACAAGGTGCTGGGGTCGACACTGCAGCAAACATCTTCGGTGCAGCTGTTGCAAAATCAGGATACTACATCTTCGGTAGCAGGGAATACTTTTCCAACATAAAAGGAAGGCATAGCTATTTCAACGTGTTAATCAGCGACAAACAGCAATACAGCGTAGACACAAACGTAAACATACTTGCAACATTCGATGCAGAAACTATATTTCAACACTTTGACCAAGTCACAGAGTATATGATTTACGATAAAGCGCAGGAACAATCTGATATAGAAAAAGTAAGATCTCTTGAACCGGAAATAGCAGAAGAGCAAGCGGCAATTCTCAAAAATGCAGGATACGGTACTACTGTTTCCGAAGTGTTAAGATATCTCAAGAACAAGAACGTAAAAACAATCCCTTTGGATTACAGCGCAATAATCAGAAATATAATAAACGAACTAAAAATGGATCCTTTTTCAGCAGAAAGAGCGAGAAATATGGTGTCTGTTGGCGCATCATTCTCACTTCTAGGCCTTGACATGGGCCATATGGAAAGTTCAATAGAACGAGCGTTTTCAAAAAAGAAAGATTTTCTAGAACTAAACCTTCTCGCTGCAAGGGCAGGGATGAAAGAAGTCACAAATGCTTATTCTGTCAAAAATATACCTTACGTAAAAAGCAGGATTCAACTTGATGGGAACACTATTTCTGCTTTAGGCAAGGTTTATGGCGGTCTGCGTTTTCAATCCTACTATCCGATCACTCCTGCTTCTGATGAAAGCACGTACCTTGAAGCAAATCAGATACTCAAAACAAATCTTGGAAAAGAGAACTCTTCCCAAGGGATAATAGTGATACAAACAGAGGATGAACTTGCAGCCATAAATGCAGCTGTAGGCGCAACACTTACTGGTTCTCGTGCGGCAACGGCAACATCCGGTCCTGGTTTTTCTTTAATGAATGAAGGAATCAGTTGGGCAGGCATGAACGAAGCTCCGGTACTGATTACGTACTACATGAGAGGCTCTCCGGCTACAGGTCTTCCTACAAGGAGTGGGCAATCGGATCTAAAACTGGCATTAAACGCAGGGCACGGAGAGTTTGCAAGAATTGTAATAGCCTCTGGGGACCACATGGAAATATTCGAAGACGCTGTAAATGCACTAAATCTCGCGGAAACATGTCAAACACCAGCAGTACATATAATAGAGAAAACCCTTGCCAACTCATACGCTGTTATTGATGAAGATAAACTTATCGCAAAAGACCTATCTATAAAGCGCGGAAAAGTGATATACCCTGAAGATCCAGAACATTACAGGAGATTTGAAATCACTGAAGATGGCATTTCACCAAGGGCATTTTTGGGACATGCGCAAATATATTACACTGGGGACGAGCACAACGAAAATGGGCATATATCCGAGAGTTCTAAAAACAGAACGAT
>JAJZIU010000028.1 GCA_021810455.1 Microcaldota archaeon | reverse complement strand
ATTTGTTTGTTAGAAAGGAGGATATGGAATTCGCTTATCAAGATATGCCATTGCCATTAGCCAGAGATTCTACGATTTCTCAACCATCTACAGTAGCAGTGATGTTAGAATATCTGGATATTAGAGAGGATGATAAAGTTTTGGAGATTGGTACTGGAAGTGGATGGAATGCTGCTTTGATAGGATACTGTGTTGGAAGTGAGGGCAGCGTTGTATCGTTAGAGATAGATAATGAATTAGCAAACAATGCCAAAGATAACATATCAAAAACCGAGATAAAAAACGTCAAGATTATTTGCAAGGATGGTACTAAAGGCCATATTGAAGATGCCCCGTATGATAGGATAATATATACGGCTTCAGTAAAAAAGATACCGGGAGAGGTACTGTCGCAACTAAAAGTTGGTGGCATATTGCTTGCTCCTGTTGGAGATGAGTGGATACAGGTTCTCACCTCTATGAAAAAGATTGATGAGAACAGTTTTGATGAGGTACATTTAGGTTACTTCCAATTTGTACCGTTGAGAGGAATTGGAGGATGATTATAACAATACGAAATTACTTTCGTTTTTCACCAACAATGACTAATATTGGAAAGTCGATATGCCATTCTCCATTTTCATCTTTGTGGGAGTTTGTTTCCTTTACAAATGAGGGATTTTCAGTAGATACACTCTCGGTTAAACTGCGCAGTTGATTCAGTAATGAATCATCATTTGCATTTGTACCGAACTGCTCCCTCCAATCGTTTATGGCTGCCTTGCCGTAATCCCTTGTGGGATAGATATAAAAGCATGTTAAGGCAGAATATATTCGATTTGATGTTTGATAAAGTAATTACGGTTAATGCAAGGCCAAATTTGGCTTTAGTGAAATATTGGGGCAAGAGAAGACAGGGAGAAGACTGCCAAGATCCTGCATTAAACCTACCGCAAAACTCTTCATTCAGCATAACATTGGATGCAGGTAATGAGTTGCTTACTAAAACCAGTGTTGTTTTTTCAGAAAAATTTGAAGAAGATATGTTTTATTTGAATGGAAAAAAACAGGATATGAACGATCCGGAATTACAGGAGAGATTTCTTGCTTTGGAAAAACTAAGAAAACTTGCAAGAACTAAAACGAAGGCCTTGGTAGTGTCTAACAACTCCTTCCCCACTGCGAGTGGACTAGCTTCAAGTGCATCAGGATTATCTGCGATGATATTTGCAGCTTCTAAAGCACTAGGTCTTGAAATAAGCATGGAGAAGCTTTCTGAAATAACAAGAATAGGGAGTGGAAGTGCTTGCAGGAGTCTGTTTGGAGGTTTTGTCGTGTGGGACAGAGGCGAAAAGCCAGATGGAAGCGACTCCGTTGCAAGACAGATTTTTGACGAGAATTATTGGTCTGATTTAAGGATAGTGATATGTCTGACAACACAGGAAAAGAAAAAGGTATCAAGTAGATCGGGGATGAAGCAGACAGTAGCTACGAGCAATCTTTACAAAGTTAGGCCCGCAATAGCGGAAGAGAATGTTAGAAGCATAGAGAGTGCAGCAAAGAAAAAGGATTTTGAAACGTTTGGAAAAATAATAATGACAGATGCCATGAATATGCATGCAACAATGATGGATACCAGACCGCCTATAATTTACATTAATGACATTTCAAAGGAAATTATATATGCAGTTGAAGAACTCAATGAGGAAGAAGGACGAATTGTCGGCGCATATACATTTGATGCCGGACCAAACGCATGCATAATATGTCTTGAAAAAGACGTAAATAAAATAATTAGAAAACTCGAAAGTGTTGAAGGAATAAGAAATGTGATGAAGGCGAAAGTAGGTAAGGGGCCCGAATTGTTATCAGATGATCAAAACTCATTGATAGATATGAAGGAACTTGTTCCAGTGTCGTAATGAGTAGTGGTTTTATGAATTTTGAAGTTAGTGCAAAAGCTCCTGGGAAAATATTATGGCTAGGCGGTTATTCTGTACTTGAGAGACCAAACATTAGTTTTGTAACTGCAGTAGATGCGTATGTTCATGCAGAAGCAAAATCTATTGATGGAAATATTATTAGAATAAATGTACCTCAATTAGACAAAAACATCAGTGGGAGCATAAATGTGGATACCGGAGTCCTCTCAGTAGAGGCACCTAAAGAGATTTTACTTCTAAAAACCTCAATTGAAGTAGCGCTCAGATACGTATCTGGAAAGGGGGTTAGATTGCAAGGCATGCAGATAACTACACATAATGATCAGGCATTTTCATATACAATAACAAACGGTAAGATAGCTAAAAGTGGATTGGGAAGCAGTGCGGCAGTTACCGTAGCCGCAATAGCAGCAATTCTGAAAGCCTATGAATTAGATAAGTCTGAGAATGACGCCTTGCACAAATTAGCGCAATTAGCACACAGCATAGCAACAGGTAAGGTTGGTAGTGGATTCGATATAGCAGCTGCAGCGCATGGGACAATATTGTACTCAAGATATTCGCCAGATATTGTGAAAGGTTTTCCGGCAAACTATTCGAATAAAGACCTGCTAGAAATAGTCGAAAAGAAATGGGATTATGAAATAGAAAAATTCAATATGCCGAATATTTTTACATTAGTATTTGCCAACTTTATAGATGAAGGCATGATAACCACAGCAGCTATAGGTAGTGTTTCTAAATTTAAGGAAAAAAACCCAGACAAATATGGAGAACTTATGAAGAAAATAAACGAAGAGAATGAGAAAGCGATTGTAGCACTTAGATCTTTGGATTATAGGGAAGACGTTGAAAAAAACGTAAATCAATTTAGAGACGCTTTTAACAAAGGACGGATTTTGACCAAACAGTTAGGAGTATTAAGTCAGGTAAGTATAGAAGATGATGATCTTACTAGACTTATAGAAGAAAGTGTCTTAAATGGCGCTTGTGTAGCAAAATTGCCAGGTGCAGGAGGAAGGGATTCGATAGCAGCCTTGTGTTTGGATAGAGATGATCAAAAACTTATTGGATTTTGGAACTCTAAAAAAAGCATAAGTGTGCTTAATATCAAAGTCATAAATCAAGGAGCTATATAGTGGGTTTTTATTAATGCATACAAGACGTATGTTATAGAAATAATTAAATACCATAAGTGTATTAAGCAATTTGGTTTATATGGCAAATGTAGAAGTGAAAGCACCTTCAAATATTAAAATATCTGGAGAACATTCTGTCGTTTATGATGGTCCTTGTTTATCTGCAGCCATACCAATATATGCAACAGCTTCAGTGAGCGATACGGAAACCGGGGAACTAGAGGTAGTATTACAAGACTTAGGAATTTCTGCTTCATTCACTAATGCAAAACTTAAGGAGTTGTATAGAGAGTATGGAAAGAGAGATATTTCTCCAAAGGCACCTGGAGATAATACCCCAACAGATCTTGCAAAGTATATAGATGGACATAGAGATGTTGATAAACAAATATTGCCATATGCAACAATAGCCGCGAGACTACTTAATGAACAAGGAATTGATGTGTTGAACAAAAAGGTTACAATACACTCTGATGTTCCAATCACTAAGGGTTACGCAAGTAGTGCAGTATGTTCTACGTCGTTTACTATGGGATTGATAAAATCTTCTGGAAAATCTATTGATGACCAAATAGCAATAGACATATCACGGGATGGGGAAAGAATTGTCCATAGAGCCGAAACTGCAGGAAGATTAGATGTTGGACCAGTATATTTTGGAGGTTATGTAACGTTTAGCAAAGATGAAGGTATAAAACAACAGGATATTTCAACAGAGATAAATATAGTTGTAATAGACACAGGCCAAAAGCCACCAACCGCACAGATGGTACAAAAGGTAAGGGATAGACGCGCAACAGATCAGGTTGGCACCGATAAGATACTTAGAGATATTGACAGATGTGTTTTACAAGGCATAAAAGCACTTAGAGAAGGTGACGTGGAAGAACTTGGAAGGCAGATGTCAAGGAATCATGAACTTTTGAAAATGCTTGGAGTATCTTCAGAAGGGTTAGATAAAGCAACAAGCATAGCGGTATCTAATGGTGCTTACGGTTCTAAATTGTGCGGAGGAGGTGGTGGTGGCATGGGAATAGCGCTTGTTAAAGATGATGTAACTGCAAATACAGTCATAAAAGCTCTCAAGGAAAATGGGTTTGATGCTTTTGAAACCAAAGTTACTTTAAAGGGAGCAAAATATTATTCTGGGAGAAAAATCAGAACAAAAATATGATTGTAGTTATTTTAAGTATTTAGCAATTATTTTTCGCTATTCCTTTACATCGTTTTTATTTGAAATTAATGAAAGAATAAGTTGGATATAAGATGAAAATACATCTTTCAGAAATTAGAAAGGTATTTGGGCCTGCATGGCTAGTTATGATGGCAGATGTTGATGCTGCAAGTATAATAACAGCAATACAAACCGGTGCCTCATTCAAATATGAATTCATACCAATACTTCTTGCACTTATAATACCATTGTACTTCATAAGCGAAGTTGCCGGGAGAGTTGGTGCTGCTACAAAGAAAGGTCTTGGAGAACTTATTAGAGAAAACTTCTCAAGAAGATGGTCCGTATTTTTGAGTTTCCCAATGGCCATTACCGATTTTTTGAGTTATGTGGCAGAGTACACGGCAATAGCAGTTGGTTTCAGCATTATAGGAATATCTCCACTCATAGCTTTGCCAATAGTTTACATAATACATATTGCAATAGTATTCAGAAGGAAATATGAAAAAGCCGAGAAATACCTATTAGTAGTATCACTCGTAATGCTTATTGCATATCTTGCGATGATGGGAAAAGGGATATCTGATTACGGAATATTCCCACATTCTATAAATAAACTATTTTTATTATTGATAGCGGCCAATGTAGGAGCTGTTATAATGCCGTTCATGTTGTTTTATCAAACCTCGGCCACAGCCAAAAAAGGATATCATTCAGTACAAGCTACAAAAATAGAAACTTTTGTAGGAGCAGTATTCAGTCAGATCATAATGATTGCAATAGTTGTTGTTAGCGCAGGACTTGGTAAAGGTACAGTGATAAACACATCGCATCAATTAGCAAATGCCATAACAAGTTTGGGAAACTCTTTTACTCCGGCTATATTCACAATTGGATTGATAGCTGCAGGATTTCTGGCTCTTGTTGTGATATCTATGGCAAGTGCGTGGGGAATAGTCGAAGCGTTGGATATAAAGGATAAGACTTGGCTCAAGATTTATATTATAGAAACGCTTCCAGCTATGATAGTGCCACTTTTATTCAACAATTTGATAGCCCTGGTTTTAACATTGATGGTTGCATTGGTATTCGTGTTGATAGGACCAGTGGTTGCTTTGGGACTTATCGCAGAAAAAAAGAAGCTTATGAGAGAACACACACTCAAAGGTGCAAGTAGATTAGCATTTTGGATAAGTGTGATGTTGGTTGTTATGTGCGGCTTGCTCGCATTTATTTAGAATTGTGTGCAGGGGGTGAGATTTGAACTCACGAAGGCGCTAAGCCACAGGATCTTAAGTCCTGCGCAATTTTCTGTGGCTGTTCGCCAGCCAGACCAGGCTCTGCCACCCCTGCTTGATTCATTTACGCGTACATTGATGGCCCGTTACCAGCAGCCGTATTTGCATAGTGCTCATGTGATGCCTTTACCTTGGATAGCATTTCGCGTATCTTATTTTCTACTATTTCAGTTTCTTTCTTTAACTCTGCAAGGTCTACGTTTATACCGAGAAGTTTGTTTAACCCCGTTATGGCTATTTCAGCGTATCTTGGATCAGTCACAGTAGGATTTACTTCCACAAGGACATCCATTGATGATATTTTCAACTCGTTGGAATTTACAAGAAGATATGCACTTACTCCAGCAACAACCCCTTCATCTATCGGTTTTATCCCTAGTTTTGTAGCCTTCTTTGCAAGATCGGGATCAGAAGAAGTTATGTATATTGTGTTTGTAGGTTTGTCTGAAGGCATGCCCCCTACAGAAACTATTTTTGATATGCCATACTTTCTCGAAAATGCAAGTATTTCTGAAGAAAGCTGATAAACAAGATTTACAGGAACAGCGAATTCTGCTATGAACATGAGCAACTTGTACTTGTCATTCTTGTATATTCTTGCAGGGTACATTGGTACGGAGTTGTGAATTGAAGCTATCGGAGGAAACATGTCGCTAGTTATATGACCAATGTATTCCATGGGCAATTTGTCTATTATGTAACTTCCTGCCATTGTTCCTACAAGCCCTATTCCCGGGAATGCTTCTATTAGTGTGTATCCTTTGAGATTTTGGTCTTTTAGTATCTTTATCTCTATCATAAAATCAAATAGCATACACAATAAAGGTTTAAAAGACCTGTGAATTAATTTCGCTTATTATGGATGGAAAATTAGGCAAGGCAAAAGTAAAAGGATTTATAAGAACTACGCTCATTATGATATGAAAATAGTATCTAGTGGATTTGGATGAGAATATTTCAAGCCATCGTATTGGCACTTTTGGTTGCCGTAGTTTCCGCACTTCCAGCAAACACAACATCTCTTTTGCATAATTACGCAGTACCTAATCGCATAATAGATAATCTTACCCAGGTGCCGATAACGTATGGGAATTTAACTTATGAAGGTTTGTACACTGGGAATACGCTTTATTTCCTAGTGAATGAGAGTGCAGATACCTTTGTTACAAACTCAAGTCAGATATACAACATAATATACAAATACGAAATAAACAGAAATGCAAACGTGAGTCTTTACTACTTAGGATCGGCAATGCGCAATTACATTAGCACTTCTGCAAATAGAGTATACATGTGCGTACAGTCTTTAGGTCTTGACGTTAATACATGCAGTTTGACAAATTCTTGCTATTCCTGCCTTACCGCACCCCAGTGTAGTTCATTATTGAGACAGACAGGTGGACCTACAGGACCTTTCGGATTAAGCATAATGGTATTTGAAAATAAGTACAATGCACTTAATAGCAATCTGAGCACGTTTTATGCAAATACAAATAATACATATGGAACTGCAGAAGAACGCGGCACTGCGATACAGAATTCCTTTTACAATATATCAAACATAACTTCCAATCTGTATGAAACAGGAGTATTTCCACCACCAGCAGGAGCTAATTATGCGCTGTGCGGTAGTGCGGGTGGAAGTGGGAGCACAGGAGGATTCAGTTCTACAGGACCCTGGTATTGCAATGCCATACCTTTCTGCCTTCCCCCAACATATAACTCTAGCATGCTGTCAAATATGACTTCGATGATTAACAACCTGAAGAATGTGCTTCCAACAACAACCTATGTACATAACCTTGCAGAAAATGCAAGTTCCACAACAAACGTGTATATTTTACCAATGCTTCAGAAAGAGAAGAACGCGCAACTGTCAAATATACTAAACACAACACTTGCGAACTATGGGACGATAGTAAATAAGACCTCGATATTGCTTGCTCAGATAAATGATGCAGAACTATCAAATAATCTGGCTTCGCTTGAACACAATTATACAATACTTTTGACAAATTACCAGAACATCAATCTTACGAAGTACAACGCAACACTTTTTTACCAGATGAACAAACTCGATAGCTCATACGCGAAGGCAAGTTCCATATACGAAAATGTGTCTTCATTTGCAAAAAACAATACGGTTTTGTTATTAAGCGCACAGTCAGGAAGCGTAGGCAATCAGAAACTCATCAGTTTAGCCTTTGAACAATATGTGATTAATGGAGAACTGAACTCGAAGATAGACAATTTAACTCAGATCTACACAGCACTGGAATCTGTAAACAAACAAGCTTCAGGATACAAGTCTCCTGAAGGGCTTGAGGCGTTGGCAAGATCGATAGACGGACCTTTTGGTTCATCATTAGCACTTGCGGCTGGATTGCCTTATTCGACTGCAGTAGGGCTTATGCCAATCTTTGCATTGATATTGTCATTGATAATAGGTGCAATATTATTTGCAATCTTTTATGTTTTCTTCAGAAAAAGAGAAACGAGCGGTAGAGCATTGCCGATAGGATATCTTTACATAGGCATAGTTGTTTTGATATTGTATTTGGCTATAACGTATGTGTATGCCAACGTAGCGAATTCTTCCGCTCCTCTTTCAACTTTTGAGAATGCAGTTCACAATTCAAAGAGCATAGCGATAGTCTTAAACGGCACTACAAGCAACATG